>JBKJQC010000648.1:0-10450 GCA_046593995.1 Polyangiales bacterium | reverse complement strand
GCATCGTCTCCTCGGCAACGCGTCGGCCGCCGTGCGCGCGCTCGCCCGTGCGGCGATCCTCGAGGATCCCCGCGCCGCTTCGTCGCTCCGCGAGGCGGTCGCCTGCGCGTCGGGTCTCGAGGAGTCGGCCATCCGCGCGGCAGAGACCGTCGCCGATGCGCTGAACGTGAAAGACACTCCGCTCTGGCGCGCTGCGCTCTCTGCCGCGCGCGGCGAGGCGAGCGTCGCGGCTCCCGCGCTGCGCGAAGCCATCGACTCCGGCTTCACCCTCGAAGGACCGGGCGAACGGGCCGCGGCGCGCGCTCTCTCGGTGTCCGCGCGCGACGTCGCGCTCCTCGCGAAGGTCGGCGAACTGTCGGACGTCGATCGTCTGATCGTCGCATCCCTCGTCCCCAGAGCCGATCCGGCCGAGATCGATCGCGCGCTCGACGCGCTCCTGGCTCCGGCGACCGAGCGCGCCGACGAAGCCACCGAGTCCTGGCTGCGTGCGATCGCGCGCGATCTGATCGCACGTCTCGCATCGGAGGGGGCGACGGCCGAGTGGCCGCTCCTCCTCGACCGCGTCGGGCGTCACGCGCGCGCGCTCTCCGATCTGGACGCCCTCCGCCGCCTCGAGCTCCTCGCGGCCGAGCGCGCCCGTCCGGTGCGCCTCGCGATCGTCGGCGAGTTCAACGCCGGCAAGTCGACCTTCGTCAACGCGCTCCTCGGGATGGACGTGGCGCCGACCGGGATCCTCCCGACGACCGCCGTCCCGCACGTCCTCCGTTACGGGCCGGATCCGATCGCCCGCGCGCGACTCCGCGCGGGCGGCGCGCGCACCGTGCCGCCGGAGCGCCTCAAGTCACTCCTCGCCGAGATCCCGACGACGGCCATCTCGGAGGTCGAGGTCGAGGTCCCGTTCTCCTACCTCCAGCGCGTCGAGATCGTCGACACGCCGGGGTTCAACGCGCCCGATCCCGCCCACGCAAAGTCCGCGATGGACGCCCTGCTCGAAGGACCGGGCGTCGATCTCGCGGTCTGGTTGTTCGACGCGAACCAGGCGTTGAAGACGAGCGAACGTCGCATCCTCGAGGCGCTCGTCGCGCGCGGCGTGCCGGTGCAGGCGCTCCTCAACAAGGCCGATCGTCTCGCGCCGGCGGATCTCGAGCGCGTGCTCGAGGTCTTCCGCGAGGACGCGCGCACGATCGGGCTCGCGTCGTGGCGTCCGCCGCTCGCGTTCTCGGCGAAGAGCGCGGTGAAGGCGCGGCTCGCGGGGGACGAAGCGGCCCTGACCGCGAGCGGATTCATCCCGGTGCGTGCGCTCCTCGAGGACGAGATCGCCGCGCACGGCGACGCGCTCAAGGAGCGCGGTCTCCGGCGACGTGCCCACGACGTCGTCGTCGCCTTGCGGCATTCGGCCGAGCGCGCCCACCAAGCGCGCGTCGCACGGGTCACGTCGCGCGCGCAGATCCTCGGCGCGAGGCTCGCGCACGCCGCGCTCCTGGATCGCGCCGCGGCGCTCGACGCCGGTGCCACGCCGGGTACCCAAGTGACGCTCGCCCGCGACGATGCGCGCGCCGACGAGATCCGGCGCGTGGTCCGCGACGAGCTCCGCGGTGCGCTCGACGCGTTCCGCCGCGAGCGCGACGAGCTCGTCGCGAAGGACCACCCGAGCATGGCGCCGTACCTCGAGCGACGGCTCGTCGAGCACCTCGAGACCGCAGGCGGTCGAGCGATCATGTCCGCGCTCGCTGCCGAGACCGAGAAGCCGCCGATCGACGACATCGCGCTCGATGCGTCGGCGATCGCGCGCGGCTTCGTCGCCGGAGGACTCGAGGTGGTCGAGGGGAAGAAGGCCGCGCGCGTGCGCGGCGACGTCGAGGGGCCGCTCCTTCGCGCGCTCCTCGGGGTCGTGGCCGCGCGGCTTCGCGGAAGCTCCCAGGAGCGTCCGGGGCGCGACTCGATGGAGGATGCGGCGCAATCCACGCTGCCCCGCATGCGTGAGCTGACCGCCATGGCCGAGGTCCTTGCGCCACCCCCCGTTCCCGGGGCACAAACCAAGTGATGCGCATCCGCGCCGCCTCCCTGCTCTTCGTCTCGGTCGCGGCCGCGGCGTCCTTCACCACGGCTTCGCGCGGCGATCCCAAGTCGCCCGCGCCCGCGGCGTCGCTCCCAGCCTCGATCCCGGGCAATGTGGAGCTCTCGGCCGAGACGCTGGACGTCGACATCCAGGGGCAGACCGCGGTGCTCTCGGGCAAGGTGTCGCTCACCAAGGGGACCGACCTCGCGCTCCACTGCCCGAAGATCGAGATACGCTACGAGTCGTCCGGCCCGCGCGTGAGCTGGGCCCGCGGCTCCGGCGGCGTCGTCGCCGACGTGAAGGGCGTGAAGGCCGAGGCGCCGGAGTTCGAGCTCGACCTCGTGAAGCAGAAGCTCCACTTCCGCGGCGGCGTGCGGCTCTATCGCGGGCAAGGGTGGGTCGCGGCCGACGGCGCCGAGATCGATCTCGCGTCGGCCCGCGTCACGATGACGAACGTCAAGGCGTCCTTGCCGGTGGGCAACGCGCTGAAGAAACCGTGACGCTCCTCCGCGCCGAAGGCATCGAGACCCGCCGTCACCGAGCCACGATCCTCCGCGGGATCAGCATCGACGTGGAGGCGTCGCGCATCGTCGCGCTGCTCGGTCCTTCCGGCGCGGGCAAGACGTCGTTCTTCCGTGTGGTGGTCGGCGAAGAGGCGCCGCACAAGGGGAAGGTCGTCTTCGACGGCGTCGACGTGACCCTCGAGCCGCTGTGGCGACGCGCGCGACGCGGCATCGGGTACCTGCCGCAGGGACCGAGCGTGCTCTTCGATCTGACCGTGCGACAGAACCTCGCGACCTACGCGTCGCTCGTCGGACGCCCGGTGAAAGAGACCCTCGCGCTTGCCGAGCGTGTCGAGCTCTCGGCGCGCCTCGACGTCCTCGCGAGCGATCTCTCCGGCGGCGAGCGACGGAGGCTCGAGCTCGCCCGCGCGCTCTCTGCGCACCCGCGCGTGTTGGTCTGCGACGAGCCCTTCAGCGGCGTGGATCCCGCCGGCGCCGAGCGGATCGCGACGCTCCTCCGCACGCTCGCGAACGACGACGGTGTCGCCATCCTGCTCGCCGACCACCACGTCGTCGAGTCTCTCGCCATCGCCGACGAGGTGCTCTTGCTCGTCGACGGCGTGGTCGAGACGCGCACGACACCGAAGGAGTTCGCGAGCCACCCGATGGCGCAGGGGCGCTACCTGGGACACTGGCGGAGCGGCGACAGTCTGCCTCCGCGCTCTCGTTGACGGACGAGCGGCACCGGGAAGCTTCCGCTAGGCTCTCGCGTGCGATGAACGAGATCCGGCTCTTCGACCTGCCCCACGAGGACGCCCGCGCGCTCCTCGCCACCGGGGTGCCGGTCTACCTGTGCGTGAACCCGGTCGAGTACCACGGCCCGCACCTCTCGCTGCACAACGATCGGCTGATCAGCGAGGGCCTCGCGCGCGCGCTCCATGCGCGGACGCACCAGACGAACGGCGTCCCCTTCGTCCTCGCCGACGATCTCGAGGTCGGGGTCGAGCCCTGCCGCGGGCTCGGCACGCGCGTCGTCCCCTTCGACACCGCACGCACGTTGATCCGCGAGGCCTGCCGCGCGCTCGCCGAGCTCGGCGCGCGCAAGGTCGTGATCATGACGTTCCACGGCGCGCCGCTGCACGGCCTCGCGATCGAGGCCGGCGTGGACGAGCTGCGCGCGCGCGGCGTGAAGGTCCTCGCGCCCTTCAACGCGATCCTGCGGGAGTGGCTCGAGGAGACGTCGGGAGACGGCGCCGCCTACGCCGCTGCGTTCGCGCACATCGAGGATCCCGAGGAGCGCGCCGAGATGATGCGGGGCCTCCACCTCGATTTCCACGCGGGTTTCTTCGAGACGTCGATGACGCTGTGGTGCGCGCCGCATTCGGTGTCGCCCCGTCACCGCGAGCTCCCGCCCTGTCCGCCGATCACACCGAACGTCCTCGCGAGCAACGCTGCGAAGCTCGCGCGGATGGCGTCGGGGGTGCTCCTCCGCGAAGGGCGCGGCGAGATCCTCGCGAAGGAGCTCGGGCTCGTCGCCTCCGGCCTCGGCTGGCAGGCGCTCGAGCCGTTTCCGGGGTACACGGGGCGACCGCACCACGCGACGGCCGCCGCGGGCGCGGTCTTCGCGGGTCACATCCTCGATCGTTACGAGCAGTTGGTAGCGTCGGTGCTCCGCGGGGACGCTCGCTCACCGACGCCGATCCTCGCCTGGACCGCCGCGCTGAGCGCCAACGGGCGCATCCTCCCGAAGTCACCCGTTCCCGCGACTGAACGCCTCACGACGTGAACATGCCGGGTCGCGATCCTTCTCACTGGCTCCACCGCTTCACCCCCGAAGAATGGCTGCGCGCCGGCGTGCGCGAGCTGTCGGTCGCCAAGGAAGCGTTCGCGCGCCATGCGACCCGACCCGCGCTCGCGAGCGCTCGCCGCGCTGCCGGCATGGGGTGGAACGCCGTCCTCGCGCTCGGCGAGCTACCGGACGAGCGGTTCGGTCGCAGCTACGCCGATCACCTGCGCGCGCTCGCGACCGGCGCGAAGCTCGAGGACGACCTCGAGATCCCGGATCTCGTCCGCGTGGCAGCGAAGAGGCTGATGGAGGATCCGGGCGCCGGCCCGCAGAAGGTCGTGCAGATCGTGACGCCCGGCCGCGATGCTCGCCTGATCGACGCGGCCGAGACCGTCCTCGCGGAGGCCTACGCGCGCGTGCTCCGAACGCCCTCGTCCTCCACCCCGGACGGGCGACCTCCGGACGCATAGCGTACTTTCGTCCGCACCCTAGACGCGGCGGCGAGGCGGTCGAGGCTCTGCCGTGGTCGGAATGTCTCCGCCCGACCTACCTTAATCCACTCGGGCGCCTCGCGAGAGCCGTTAACGAGCGTCACCCGGGAGACGTAGTATCCCTCGCACCGCGATGTCCGAGCACCAGACCGCCCAGGAGACCAAGTCTCCCTCTCCGCAGAACATGGTCACTCTCCGCTCCCTGATCGATCAGCGGAAGAAAGGCGGCGATCGCTTCCGTCTCGCGGAGGTGGTGTCGATCGTGGTCCCGATCTGCACCCAGCTCGCCGAGCTGCACGCGAAGGGGAAGACGCTCTACGTCCATCCGTCGTCGATCGGCGCAGGCGCCGACGGCAACGCGCGCATCGTGCCCGAGCTCGCCGCGTCGAAGCCGACCGATGGCAACGACCTCGGGGCGATGGCCCCGGAGCTCGCGACCGGAGCCCCCAACGCGCGCTCGAGCGTCTTCGGTGTGGCCGCGATCGTCTACGAGATGTTGACGCTGCAGCCGGTGTCGCCGGAGATGCGCCCCCCGACGGAGCTCGTGCAAGGGCTTCCGCCGATCGTCGACACCATCCTCTCGCGGGGCCTCGTCACCGACGCCGCGCAGCGCCCCGACGATCTCTCGGCGTTCGCCCAAGCGATCCATCACTTCGCTCCGAGCTCCATCGCGCCGCCGCCGGACGCCGACGAGAGCGCGTTCGAGGTCGACATCGACGTGCGCGCCTCGATGATGCCACCCTCTGCGAGCATGGCGGCGTCGCACTCGCCGTCCGTTCCGAAGGCGCCGCGCATCTCGGCGTCCGACGACCCCTTCGCCGCCGTAGTCGACGTTCGTCGGAGCGCGCCGGTCGCGCAACGCACGTCAGGCGCCGCCGACGAACTGAGCGCGCTCAAGGCCCGCCTCGAAGCCGACACCTCGCCGCGTTGGATCGTGGTGAAGGACAAGATGGACCACGGTCCGTTCCCGGCGCTCGAGCTCTTGCAGCAGATCACGGTCAACACGTTCAGCCGCGAAGACCTGCTGATCGACACGCACGACGGCTCGAAGGTCGTAATCAAGGACCACCCCGAGTTCTCCCGCTTCGCGCACCACGCACATCTCAAGCGCGAAGAGGTGGCGGAGAAGAAGGCCGTCGTCAAAGCCGAGGGGCGCGAGCGCACGGCGGCCGCGTCGAAGAGCGTCATCGGCGTCCTCGTCGTGGTGGCCGGCCTCGCCGCGCTCGTCTTCGTGTTCCTCCAGATCAAGAAGAGCCGCGCGGCGGCCGACGAGCGTCGCAAGCAGGAAGAGGCGATGAACATCGAGGGCGAGGGGAGCATCAAGGGCAAGGCGAAGGATCCCGCCAAGCTCGCGGGCGGCGGCGGTGGCGGCGGTGGTGGCGGCGGCTTCGGCGGCAAGAGCTACGACGACGCGCTGAAGAACACCGTCAGCGACATGGAAGCCGAGACGCTCAGCACCAAGGAGTGCGCCGCCCCCGTCGGCGGTGACATCGCCGGTAGCTGTGGTCTCAGCGGCAAGGCGACCGCGAAGTACGTCGTGAAGAACGGACGCGCGGTCGGCGTGACCGTCGTCACGGATCCCTCGCAGCCGGGCGTGAACTCCTGCATGGCCGGCCGCATCAGCGGTCTGTCGTGGCGCAGCGTCTCGGGCGCGACGGGCTGCATCCGCACGTTCAAGACGAACTGATAGAAACCGGGGTGCGCGCGTGCCATGCTCGCGCGCATGTCCCGGACGCGCCGCACCCGCGTGCCTCTCGCGCTCGTCGCGACGATGGCCCTCGCGCTCGTCGGCAGCGGGTGCACGCGTGAGGTCGCGGCAGGCCTCGACGAGAGCGACGCGAACCGCGGAGTGGTCGCGCTCTCGCGCGCGGGCGTCGAGGCCGAGAAGCTCGCCGACGCGCAGACCGAGGGCAAATTCAAGCTGATCGTCGGTCGCGACGAGGCGACGGTCGCGATCTCGGTGCTCGCCTCGGAGGAGATCCCGCGCGCGAAGCTCGCCTCGGCGACGCAAGGCGCGCTCGTCCCCACACCCGAGGCGGACCGCGCCGCGCGCATCGCGGCGACCGCCATGCAGATCGAGCGATCGATCGCTTCGATCGACGGCGTCCACGATGCGCGCGTTCACCTCGACGTCCCGGTCGTCGATCCGCTCTTCGCCGCGCTCGGCACCGCCCCGGAGAAGACGCCGCGCGCGACCGCGTCGGTGTTGATCCGCCACCGCAGCGCGACGCCGCCGATCGCCGAGGCCGAGGTGAAGCGCCTCGTCTCCGGCGCCGTCTCTGGCCTCCCGCCCGAGGCCGTGGCGGTGGTCATGGTGCAGGTCCCGGTCATGACGCCGGTCTCGGACCGCGAGCTCGCGCACCTCGGGCCGATCGCGGTCACGCGCGGCTCGCTCGCCACGCTCCGTCTCGTGGCCGTGGTCGCGCTCCTCGCGATCGCGGGACTCGCCACCGCGCTGGTGGTCCTCGCGGTGCGCCTCCGCCGCCTGAGGGAAGAGCCCGAGCCGGAGGGGCGCTCCGTCGTCGCACGATGATCCGTCTCAACCGCGTCTGTAAGTCGTTCGATCTCCCGGTCCTCCGCGACATCACGTTCGAGGTGCCGCCGGGGTGTCTCTACGGATTGATCGGCCCGGGCGCGTCAGGGAAGAGCGTGCTCCTCAAGTGCATCGTCGGATTGATCAAGCCGGACACGGGCTCGATCTTCGTCGACGGCGAAGAGGTGACCAAGCTCGACGAGCTCCAGCTGAAGAACTTTCGCTTGAAGTTCGGCATGCTCTTCCAGAACAACGCGCTCTTCGACTACATGCCCGTCGGCGACAACATCGCGTTCCCGCTGCGTCGCCTCTACGACCTCCCCGAGCAAGAGATCCAGACCCGGGTCGCCGAGCGCCTCGAGCGCATGGCCCTCGCCGGGTTCGAGGAGCGCGCGGTCGGCGGTCTCTCCGGCGGTCAGAAGAAGCGGATCGGCGTTGCGCGCGCGACGGTGACCAAGGCGCCGATCGTCCTCTACGACGAGCCCGCGGCCGGTCTCGATCCGGTCACCTCGCAGAAGATCTTCAACCTCCTCCGCGACGAGCAGCGCGCGAGTGGAGCGACCGTGATCATGGTCTCCTCCGACATCGACCGGCTCCTCACGGTGACCGATCGGGTAGGGATGCTCTATAAGGGGCGCCTGATCTTCGACGGCACCACGGAAGAGGCGAAGGCGAGCACCGACGCTGCGGTCAAGCAGTTCATCTACGGTCTCGACGAAGGCCCGCTCTAGGCAGCAGATGGAACAGTCGTTCATCGTCGCGAGCGCCTCGGGTGGGAGCGCGCAGCTGCACCTCTGGGTCGGCGACATCACCGCGCAGGACACCGACGCGATCGTGAGCGCCGCGAACGCGCTCCTGCTCGGCGGCGGCGGCGTGGACGGCGCGATCCACCGCGCGGCCGGACCGCAGCTCCTCGACGCGTGCAAGGCGCTGAAGAAGACGCTCCCCGGCGGCGTGCTGCGCACCGGCAGCGCGGTGATCACGCCCGGGTTCGGGCTGCCCGCGCGGCACGTCATCCACTGCGTCGGCCCGATCTACGAGCGCGAGGGACCCGACGCGCCCGCGCTCCTCGAGCAGTGTTACCGCCAAGCGCTCGCGCTCGCGCGCGACAACGGCCTCCGTTCCATCACGTTCCCGAGCATCGCGACGGGCGTGTATGGCTACCCGGTCGAAGAGGCGGCGCCGATCGCGATGCGCACGCTCGTCGACGAGCTCACGAAG
Source organism: Polyangiales bacterium (assembly GCA_046593995.1). Classification (GTDB taxonomy): domain Bacteria; phylum Myxococcota_A; class Polyangia; order Polyangiales; family JADJMO01; genus JALHOE01. The sequence goes on along the minus strand of JBKJQC010000648.1, from coordinate 1,857 downwards.
CACGGCGCCCCGCCGCTGGTCCGCATGTCGCTCTTCGACGCGACGACCTTCGAGGTCTACCGCGAGGCCGCCGCAGCGCTGCTCGAGGTCGCGAAGTGAGCACACGCGCGCGCGTGCCAGCGTGGGCCGTCGCCATCGCCGTCGCGGCGGTCTGCGTGGGGCTCGACCTCGCGTACGACGCGGCCGTCGCCAGCAATCGCGGCACCAAGTTCTATCTCCACATCCTCGTCATCTGCGCGATCAACGTGCTCGGCGCGACGTCGCTCAACATCGTCAACGGGATGGCGGGGCAGTTCTCGATCGGCCACGCGGGCTTCGTCGGCATCGGCGCCTACCTCGGCGGCGCCGTCGCCGCGCGCGTGTCGATCTGGATGAACCTCTCGCTCACGCAGATGCACGACAACCTGACGCTCGTGCAGTCGCTGATCGTCGTGCCGTGCGCGCTCCTGCCGGTGATCGTCGTGTGCGCGCTGGTCGGCTGGTTCGTCGGCCTCCCGAGCCTCCGTCTCCGCGGCGACTACCTCGCGATCGTCACGCTCGGCTTCAGCGAGATCTGTCGCCTCACGATCCTCGGCACCGTCGAGGACACGAGCAACAATCCGCTGACGAAGGCGATCGCGTCGCTCGGCGGCTCGCTCGGCTACCGCGGCCCACGCGTCGAGACCGGCCCGGGGCAGCACGACTTCACTGGCGTACCGAGCGCCGCGGGCCCGCTGTGGACGGTCGGCATCGCCGCGCTCGCCGTGTTCCTCGCGCTGCGACTCAAGCGCTCGGGCTACGGTCGCGCGCTCCGTGCCGTCCGCGAGGACGAGATTGCCGCGTCCGCCGTCGGCGTCGATCCCGCGCGCTACAAGGTCACCGCGTTCATCCTGGCGGCCGTTGGAGCCGGCGTCGCAGGCGCGCTCCTCGCGATCCAGCGCGACGGACCGGGCATCGTGAGCCCCGCGCTGATGCGCTTCGACGTCTCGTTCCAGGTGATCACGATGGTGATCCTCGGCGGCTCGGGGAGCGTCTCCGGCGCCGCGATCGGAGCGATCCTCTACACGGTCGTCTTCTACGCGAGCGAAGAGGGCCTCGCCTCGCTCCGCGACGTCGTGCCCCTGCTCGGCCGCATCGACTCCGCCGCGCTCCGCATGGCCCTCTTCGCCGCGACGCTCGTCGCGCTCATGCTGCTCCGCCCGGAAGGCCTCTTCGGCGAGCGCGAGCTCTTCGAGAAGAAGGACGGCGGCAAAGACAAGCCCGTCCCGAAGGAACCCACGGGCAAGCCGCCGAGCGAGAAGAAGCTCCCCGGCGCCTTGGAGGCCTGAAGGCTGTCGACGCTCTCTGATTGAACACGGAGGCACGAAGGCACGGAGGTTCGAGAAGTGCTGCCGCGTGCTCGCATCGCCGTCTCGTCTCCCCTCGTCTCGGATGCGTTGTCGTGTTCGCTCCTCGGATCCTGCCGGGGCTCTTCGGCGGACGCGGCGGTGCGGAGTCGACAGCAGGGAGGAGGCGGGGGCGGCGATCGGCAGACCTCTGAGGCCTCCGTGCCTCCGTGCCTCCGTGTTCAATCGGGGTGTGCGCTTTCCTGGCTGCGGGAGATGCAGTAATCGTCGAGCCTACGTGGCGGACGATCTCCTGGTGGTCGAGAACGTCGACAAGCGCTTCGGCGGGCTCAAGGCCGTCGGAGGGGTCACGTTTCGCGTGCCCAAGGGGTCGATTTTCGGTCTCATCGGGCCGAACGGCGCCGGCAAGACGACGGTGTTCAACCTGATCACCGGCGTCTACCGCGCAGACACCGGTTCGATCCGACTCGAGCAGACCGAGCTCGTCGGGAAGTCGCCGAGCGCGATCGCCGGCGTGGGCATCGCGCGCACG
>JBKJQC010000605.1:0-8734 GCA_046593995.1 Polyangiales bacterium | reverse complement strand
TTGCCGAAGAACACCGGCTCCACCAGCTGGGTCAAGGGCACAGGCTCCCAGGTCGACCTCGCGGCGTGTCTTGAGGACAAGACCACCTGCAACGCGCAGGACGCCACCGAGGCTCCGTTCAACAGCGGCTGGCTTTCCGCCACCCGCTACGCGACGCACACCCAGACCACCGTCGCCCCGGGCGGCATCGGTACCTTCACGTACAACGTGGCGGTCCCGGCAGGCCAGGCGGCGGGCAACTACCGCTTCAACGGGGCGCTCGTCCTGAGCGCGACCGGAGCGGACATCCGCAACGAGGGCTACTACCAGGACGTGACCGTCTCCGGTCCGACCGCTGGTGCAGCCTCGATCACGTCCATCAACCCGACGAGCGGCTCGACCGCTGGTGGCACTTCCGTGACCATCACCGGCTCCGGCTTCGTCTGCACCCCGCAGACCCCGACCGTCACCTTTGACACCTCACAGGGCACGGTCACGAGCTGCGGCGCGACCCAGATCGTCGCGACCTCCCCGGCGCACGCCGCGGGCGCGGTGAACCTCACCGTGACCAACGCGGGCGCTCCCGCCTCCAACGCGGTCACCTACGTCTACGCCGACACGACCCAGCCGACCTACAACAGCGTGACTGTCTCCGGAAACGTGGCGAGGGTCACCTTCAGCGAGCCGGTCTGCAACCCGACCGCTACGAACACGGCCGCGACTGACTGGGCCGTGACCATCAACGGAGTCGGCGCTCCTACTAACTTGGTCACCGCCGAGAGCGCGCCGACCTGCAACGCGACCGCCAGCAACGGCGTGACGTCGTTCAACGTCTTCCTCAACAACGTCGCGCCGAACGGCTCCTTCGTCACTCTGACGTTGGTGGAAACCACCCCTGGCATCAACTCGAACTACCAGGACGCTTCCGGTAACGCAGCGGCCGCTCCTCGTACGAACACCGCAACGGCAGCTGCACCCGAGACGACGGCTCCGACCGTTGTCTCCGCCAGCGGCACGACCGGCTCGAGCACGATCACCGTGACCTTCTCAGAGCCCGTCTACTGCACTGGCTTCAGCTTCGACTCGACCGACATCACGATCACGGACACCGCCCCTGCTGCAGATCCGGTGGCTACCGGCGCTGGCGGCAGCGCGTGCAATGGCACCCCGCAGGCCGCCAAGACGTCGTTCTCGTTCACGATCAGCTCTCCGCTGGTCGCTAACACGACGTACACGGTCACCCTGACCCCTGAGGCGACCGAGATCCGTGACGTGGTGGGCAACAGCGCTGCGAACCCGCAGAACGCTGTCACCTTCACATCCGGGGCGGCCGACGTCACTGCGCCGACCCTCACGGACACGCGCATCACGAGCAACGCTGGCCTCACGACCAACATGGACTCCGGTGACGTCTTCACGATCACCTTCAGCGAGGCCATGAACACGAATACCGCCGGCGACACGATCAGTGTCCAGGACAATGACAACGCACCGGCCGCTGGTGACAGCACGGTCATCACGTGCGGTGTGACCGCGACATGCGCATTCGATTCCACCGCAACAATCATTACCGTCACCATCACCGGCACGCTGCCGCCAGGACCTGCTGGTCAGACTGGCCCCGTTGGGTACCCGGCCACGATCACCTCGCTGTCCGGCTTCTCCGACGCAGCAGGGAATCAGCCGAACCTCGCTGGCTCGGCTGACCGAATCATCGACGTCGAGTAGCTTCGCTACTCAGTCACGCGACTTTGGACCGGGGCCCTTCGGGGCCCCGGTCCTTCGTTGTGCCCGTCGTCCTTGACTGCGGGACCCCCGTGCGTTGGTAGCCTCTTGAGGTGAGTCGCCGGAGACGGACCCCGCGGGGAGACAAGCGACCTGGCCAGGCTCGTCCCCCGCTTTCGCACACAGAGCGCTTCGAGTCGTCCCGTCTGCGCCTGTTGATCGTGGCTCTCGTTGCGGTGAAGACGGCCGGCCTGATCCTCATCTTCGATCCCGCGAGCGCACTGGCTTTCGAAGCGCCGAAGGCGAGCTTCAGCCTGGCGGCCACTCTCGTCCTTCTCGGCCTGGTGGGACTGGTCCTGGTGCGCTTCGGCACATCCGAGTTCTTTCGGCAGCGACTTCATCTCGCGGTTGCCACTCTTGCTCTGACGAATGTCGTGGCGGCCGTCTTCGCCCAAGATCAATACATCGCCCTGTTCGGTGCCCAGCGGCGCCTGGGGCTCACCTTCGTCCTGGACATGCTCGTCCTGTATCTCGCGGTCGCGCTCGCCTTCCGGACGACGAAGGACTGGGCCATCCTCGGCGGCACCGTTGGCGTCGCAGGCGCGCTTGCGATCGGCTACGGCCTCCTCCAATACCTGGGACTCGATCCGATACCGTGGGTCGACGACGTTCGCGTCCGTCCGCCGAGCACGTTCGGCAACCCCGACAAGTTCGGGCACTTCCTCGGCGCGTTGTGCGTGACCGCGCTCGCGGTCGCGATCCTGCCCGGGGATCAGGGACGCCGGATCCGCGCCGTCGCGTGGATCTCTGCGGCCGCCGCGTTGGTCATGGCCGCCCTCGTCGCAACCCGAGGCACCCTGGTCGGCCTCGCTCTCGCGTTGCCCGCTCTTGCGGCGGTCTACCTGCAGCTGTCGCGGGGCCGCGGCGGTCAGAGGCTCCTTTTCATCGCGGCGGGCGCGACCCTCGGCCTCGCCGTGGTCGGCGGCACGCTGCTCCTGGCGACGCCCCTTGGAGAGCGCGTTCGCGGCGGCCTCGGGGATGTCGCCTCCCAGCAGCGACTGTTCCTCGTCGAAGCCTCGATGCGCACCTTCGCCGATCGTCCGTTGACCGGGTACGGTCCCGACAACTTCGGGGTCATCTACCCGCGCTACCGTCCGGTGGCCGCCAGTCCCTTCGTCGGGCAGGACTCCGCTCACAGCTGGCCGCTCCAGGCCCTGGCCACCACCGGACTGATCGGGGCGATCAGCCTCGCCGCGGTCGCTCTCGGGAGCCTTGTCATGCTCTGGCGCGCCATCCCAGCCCGGACGATGGTCGCCGGCCCGCTCCTGGCGGGGGCCGTGGCGTACTGGGCCAGCGGGCTGGTCGCGATCGGATCCGTCTCGGTCGACTGGATCGGCTGGGTCGCCGCCGGTGGCGCGGCCGCGACCGGTGCCGGGACCGAGGCGGTGGCTGCACGCCGCATGAGCCCGATCTTCCAGAGAGCGATCCTCGGCCTCGCCGTGATCGTCGCAGGGTGGGGGTATCCGGCCTTTCAGGCGAACCGCGAGCTGTACGCGGCCCGCACCGCCCAGTCACCGGAACGCGCAGTCTCAGCGGCGGAGCGGGCGATCCGGCTCGATCCGGGCCGTGCGGAGCACTGGTACGCGCTTGGCCAGGCGCATCAGGCTCGGCGGATGGACGCTGGCGCTGCCCAGGCGTTCCGCGCCGCGGTCGACCGCGCTCCGTATGTCACCGGGTATTGGGGCAGCCTCGCCCTGGCGCTCGCGAACGCGGCGCTCGCCGGCGATCAGAGCCTCGGAGGGAGAGAGGCCGCGCTGGCCGCGGCGCGCCGCGCGATCGAGGCCGATCCGTCATCCCCGACACCCCACAACGTCTACGCCGTCGTGGCGAAGGCCCTGGGGGATCCCGCCGATGCGCTCCGGGCATCAGCCGTCGCGATCCGCCTCCACAAGACCGAGCCCGAGTACGACGCCGTCGCCGTGGACGCCGCCTCGCGCATGACCGACGCGTCCGCCGCGCGTCTCGCGCTCGAGCGCATCGTCCAAGAGAAGGACTCGGCCGTGCTGCGCGTCGGTCTCGCGCAGACCTCGCTCAGGTTGAATGACGTGGACGCGGCGCGCCGTCATCTGCGTCGCGCGCTCGAGCTCGATCCGCAGAACGCGCCGGCACGTGAGCTGACGAGGCAGCTCGGCCCGTGAGTGGCGTCAGGCGGTCAGCCACATCTCTCCGTAGAATCGACCAGCCCATGACCAGCCGTTCCGCCTGCCTTCCTAGGCGCGCGGACCGCCTCCTGGTTCGCCGGTCATGAGATGTCTCGTGACGGGTGGCGCTGGCTTCATCGGCAGCCACCTCGTGCGTCGGCTGCTGGCTGATGGCAACGAGGTGCTCGTGATCGACGATCTGTCGACAGGTCAGGCGAGCAACCTTGACGGGACGACCGTCGAGCTCGCCGTGACGGACCTGGTGTCCGCCGACCTGGCTCAGTACGTGGCCGACCGCGAGGTCGTCTTCCATCTCGCGGCCGTGGGCTCGGTACCGCGTTCCGTTCGCGACCCGTTGCGCAGCCACGAGGCCGCCGCGACGGCCACGCTCCGTCTGCTCATCGCGGCGCGCGACGCGTCCGTCGCACGCTTCGTCAATTCCTCGTCCTCATCGGTGTACGGGGACGTCGCCCAGCCCCCCATGCGCGAGTCGATGCCGACGCTCCCGCGCTCGCCGTACGCGGTCGCGAAGCTTGCCGCCGAGGGATACGTTCGCGTCTTCGCCCAGCTCTACGGGATGAGCACCGTGACCCTGCGGTACTTCAACGTCTTTGGACCACGGCAGTCACCGGACTCGGCCTACGCCGCGGCGATCCCGCGTTTCATCAAGGCATACCGCGACCGGCAAGCGCCCGTGATCTACGGCGACGGCCGGCAGTCGCGCGACTTCACCTATGTCGACAACGTCGTCGAGGCGAACCTGCGCGCGGCCACGGTCCCCGGCCTGGCGGGCCAGTCCGTCAATGTCGCTGCGGGAGATCCGCGGTCGGTGCTTGACGTTCTCGATGCCATCGCCGATCACTTCGGCTACCGCTTGGAGCCCGCGTTGGAGGCGGTCCGGGCGGGGGACATCCGCGATTCGCACGCGGACATCTCGCTCGGGCAGCGCCTGCTCGGGTATTCTCCGCGCATCGACTTCGCGACCGGGCTCGCGAGGACGGCGGAGTGGGTGTGCAGCAGCGAGGACCGCTAGAGCGGATCCGCGTCCTCCGCGTCATCACGCGGCTCAACGTCGGCGGACCTGCCCTCCACGCCTCGCTGCTCACGGCGCTGCTCGACCCGGAGCGCTTCGAGACGACGCTGGCCGTCGGCCAGGAAGCCGAGGGCGAGGTCGCGATGGCTGCCCTCGGCCGCCTCCCCGCGGGGCTCCGCCCGGTGTCGGTACCCGCACTGCGACGGGAGATCTCGCCGTTCGCTGACCTGCGGGCGCTCGGTGCGCTCGTTGCGCTCGCGCGGCGCGTCCGGCCCCATATCGTTCACACGCATCTCGCAAAGGCTGGCTCCGTCGGGCGCCTCGCTGCCCGCATCGCCGGTACTCCGGTGGTGCTGCACACCTTTCACGGGACGGTCTTCAGCGGTTACTTTGGCACCCGCGCGAGCCGGGCCTACCTCGCCTCGGAGCGCGGGCTGGCGCGCCTCACGACACGCCTCATCGCCATCAGTCCCGCCGTCCGGGCCGAGCTCATCGGACTCCGTGTGGCCCCTGCAGCAAAGATCGTCGAGATCCCCCTTGGCCTCGACCTCGGGTCGTTCCTCACGGCGCCCGACCAGGCCGCTGCCCGGCTGCGCCTGGGCCTTGAACGCGACGTGCGGTACGTGGCGCTGGTCGGTCGCCTGGTCCCGATCAAGGATGTCGCCACGTTCCTTCGTGCGTTCGCGCTGCTCGTCGCGCGCCGCGCCGGCGTGCGCGCTCTCGTCGTCGGTGACGGCCCCGAGAGGAGGTCGCTGGAGCTGCTGGCCGCCGATCTCGGCATCCAGGGCAGCTGCCGGTTTCTCGGTTGGGTGTCGGACATGCCTGCTCTGTACGCTGCGGCTGACGTCGTCGCCTTGACCTCACTGAACGAAGGCACGCCCGTCACCCTCATCGAGGCGCTCGCCACCGGACGTCGTGTCGTCGCCACGGCGGTGGGCGGGGTTCCAGACGTGGTCCCGCAGGACGCGGGGATCCTCGTGCCCCCGAGCGACCCCGCGGCATTCGCGGAGGCGCTCGCCCGATCGCTCGATCAGGGCCCTGTCGCCGAGGCTCCGGCGCGCCGTGCTGTCTCGCCTCGGTTCGCGGCGTCGCGGTTGGTGGCCGATACCGAGCGCCTCTATCTGGAGCTGCTCGGTCACCGCAAAGGCCGATAACATGGAGCTCTGAGCATCCTTCAGCTGATCACCGTGGTGGTCGTTGCCTTTGCCATCTCCGCCGCTTCGGCGCCCGTATTCGCGGCCCTGGCGCGGCGTATCGGCATGATCGTGGCCCCACGGCCGGACCGGTGGCACTCCCGGCCGACGCCGCTGCTGGGCGGCGGCGCCATCGCGGTCGCCGTGCTCGCCATCCTCGCCGTCGCTCTGCCGCAGACACTTCCGGCTGCCGCTGTCCTCATGGGGGCGCTGGGGGCGTTCGCGCTCGGCTTGCTGGATGACGTTCGTCGCATCGCGCCATCGAGCAAGCTCGCCGGTCAGGCGATGCTCGGCGCGCTCCTTGCGCTCGGTGGAGTGCGGGTCGAGATCGTCGAGATCGCCCCGGTCGCGTTCGTCCTGACGGTCTTGTGGGTCATCACGATCATGAACGCCGTCAATCTCATCGACAACATGGATGGCCTTGCCGCCGGTGTCTGCGCGATCGCCGCCGCCGCGCTCGGGACCGTGGCGCTGGGCGAATCTCCGGTCGCGGCGCTCGTTGCGTTCGCCACGGCCGGCTCGTGTCTTGGCTTCCTCGTGCACAACTTCAGCCCGGCGCGGATCTTCATGGGCGACTCCGGCAGCCTTTTCCTTGGATTCCTCCTCGCGGCTGCGGGCCTCTTACATACGGCGAGCGGAGCCGCGAACATCGGCGTGGCCGTTCTCGCGCCGCTCGCTGTCCTCGCGCTTCCCATCTTCGACTCCGCGTTTGTTGCGACTCTCCGCGGCCGCGCCGGCCGGCCGATCAGCGCCGGCGGGCGCGACCACACCTCTCATCGTCTTGCCGCACTCGGGCTCTCTGATCGCGGCGCGGTCCTCTTCCTGTACGCGGTCGCCGGCGGCTTCGCCTCGGTGGTGCTGATCGGCGAGATCTATACCGGGCTCGTCATCCCGCTCATCGCGCTCGGCACGGTGGCTCTTGTCGTCCTGGGGATCCTGCTCGCCGAGGTGGACGTCTACGGGCGCACCGAATCCGCCGTCCTGCCGCGCGCGGGCAGGATACTGACGGTCTACGGGCGGTTCGGCGTCGAGATCGCTCTCGACGTGACCCTGCTCACCGTCGCCTATCACCTGGCGTTCACGCTGAGGTTCGAAGGCCTCCCTCAGTCCAGCTGGCTCCCGGTCTTCGCGCAAACGCTCCCGATCGTCGTCGCCCTGCAGCTCGCCGCGCTCGTCCTGGCGGGGGCCTACCGCACGCTCTGGCGCTACCTGAGCCTCCCGGACGTCATCGCGATCGCCCGTGCCCTCACGGTCGGCACTCTTCTGGCGGGCGTGCTCGTCATCTTCGTCATCCGCCCGCCAGAATTCTCGAGAGCGATGTTGGCACTGGACTGGATGCTCGCCGTCGGCCTGCTGGTCGGTTCCCGCGCTTCCCTGATCTGGCTCCGGCAATGGTTCGCGTCGCTTCCGAGGAGCGGCGAGCGGCGTGTGCTCATCATCGGAGCGTCGGATGCCGGCTCGCTCGCGTTGCGCCTCCTCGGACGCGCACGTGACGGGAACTACCGGGCGGTCGGGTTCCTGGACGACGATCCGGGAAAGCGCTACCGGCGTCTCGGCGGCGTGCCGATCGTGGGTACCGTGAGCGACCTCGAGACGGCGATCGTGCGTCACCGCATCGACGTCGTCCTGTACGCGAACGAATGGTCTTCGGCCGAGCCCACGGCGCTCATGGGGCTTCGGGAGACGAGCGCGAGGCTTGGCGCTGAATGGCGCGAGTTCGCCGCACCGTCCTCGTCGATCCGTTCCGTACCGCCACGCACGTGAGCGCCGCGGATCAGAACATCCTGGTGACCGGCGGCGCCGGGTTCATCGGCTCCCACCTGGTCGGGCGTCTGCTCGGCGAAGGCTCGACGGTCACCGTCCTCGACGACCTCAGCACCGGCGACGAACGTAATCTCGCGGAACACGCCGGCGACGCGAATCTCAGGTTCGTGCGCGGGTCGGTGCTCGACCGCGATCTCGTCGAGGAGCTCGTGCGCGCGAGTCCGCTGGTGTTTCACCTGGCCGCTGCGGTCGGCGTGCGCCACATCATCGACGACCCGCTCGGCTCGCTCACGACGAACGTACGGGGTACCGAGCATGTGCTTGCCGCCTGTCTTCTCGTCGGCGCGCGTGTCCTCGTGGCCTCCACGTCCGAGGTCTACGGCCGTTCGTCCGCCGTGCCCTTCCGCGAGGATGGGGAGCGGGTGCTTGGGCCCACGTGGGTCCACCGCTGGTCCTATTCGACGGCCAAGGCCCTCGATGAGCATCTCGCGTTCGCCTACGTCGAGCGCGGTCTGAAGGTCTCGGTCGTGCGCTATTTCAACTCGTACGGTCCAAGGATCGACGAGAACGGCTACGGCAGCGTCATCGCGCGATTCGCGTCGCAGGCACTCCGCGGCGCGCCGATCACGGTGCACGGTGACGGCCTCCAGACCCGATGCTTCACGTACGTGACGGATACCGTGGACGGGACCATCCGGGCGGGCACGGCGGCAGCCGCCATCGGCCGTGTGTTCAACATCGGCGTCGAGCGCGAGGTCTCGATCGCGGAGCTCGCACGGCGGATCCGCGACCACCTCGGATCGCCTTCGGAGATCATCAACGTGCCCTACACCCAGGAT
>JBKJQC010000552.1:0-7918 GCA_046593995.1 Polyangiales bacterium | reverse complement strand
CAGGTCGCGGAGACGACCTCCGTCGCGGTGCAGCTCACGGCGGAGTCGCCCGCGTCATCTGTGGCGATGTCCGCGCCCCCGTCGAACGGCGTTCCGCGCGGATCCTCGGATTCGCAGGCGGTGAGCGCCGTCGTGACGACCAGCAGAGCGAGCGCACGCATCCTCGGACCGTAGCATCAGAGGCCGGTTTCGAAGGCGAAGAGGATGCTCCGCCCGGGGCCGTTGATGCTCGATCCGTGATGGCGATACGCCGCGTCGAACAGGTTCTCGAGGACGGCGCTCACCACCATGCGGCGGTCGATCCGGTACCCGGCGCGCAGATCGAGCAGCGCGAACCCCGGGGTCCCACCGATCGGGATGCGCGCGTCGCTCCGGTCGGTCGGCGCGAGACGAGTCTGCGCGCCGGCCCACCGCACGCCTGCGCCGAGCCAAGCGCGTGAGACGGGGGACCATCGCAGCTCGGCCGTCCCGTTCATCGGCGCGATGCGCGAGAGCGGCACGTCGCGATTTCCAGATGAAGACGCACCGGACGGATCGGGCCCGCGCCCGATCGCCCAGGCGAACGTCGCGCGCGCGACGACGTCGTCGCCGAGCCGTGCGCGCAGAGCGAGCTCGACGCCGTCGATCGTCGACGCGCGATCGACGTTGACGAGCTGCAGTCGCGTCGCCGACGCACCACACTGCGGCGTCTCTGCAGGGCAGGTGCCGCCGGCGACCAGCGTCCGCGTGATCGCGTCGTCGACGATCGCGCGGAAGATCCACGCCTCCGCGGTGAGCACCTTCGCCTTGAACCGCGCGCCGAGCTCGAAGGTGTGTCCGACCTCGGCGCGGAGGTTGGGGTTCTCGAGCTGGAAGCCGGGGCCGGTCTGCTGCCGCGAGGTGAGATCGTCGAGGTTCGGTGCGCGGAACGAGCGGTCGGCCGACGCGAGGAACGAGAGGAAAGGGCGCGCGCGCCACTCGAGGCCGAGGAACGCGGCGTTCGTGAGCCAGCTCCGGGCGACGGCTGCGGTCGCTGACGGAACGTCTTCCGGGGAGTCCGCGCGCGCGAGCCCGAGCCGTCCGCCCATGCGCACGACGAGCGCGTCGAACAGGGTCGACGCCGCCTGCGCGAAGACGCCGGACGTGACGTAGCGCGCGCCGTCGACGTACTGCCCGCGGGTCGCGGGGAGGACGAGATCGAGATCGGTGAAGCGCGTGTACGCGCTCGATCCGACGCGATCGGCGTAGACGTCGAGACCGGCCGAAGCGACGAGCGACCACCACGCGGCGATCGGCTCCGGGCGCGTCTCGGCGTACGCCGCGAGCCCGAACGTGTCGACGTCGTCACGACCGCCGTTCTGGACACGGCCGACGGGACGGTCGAGGCGCCGACGTTCGTGTTGACGCTGGTACGACGCGACGATCCGCGCGCGCGTCGACTCGAGCGCGACGTAGGCCAGCGTGCGGAACTGCTCGGTGATGGTCAGGCACTCGTTGCGCGGCGCGAAGGGCGCCGGGCAGAGATCGGTGCGCGGCGCGTCGAACTGCCGGTAGAGATACGCGGCGCCGACGAGCCGGAGCTCGCCCGAGAGCCGATGGACCACGCGCAGATCGCCGGTGAGCTCGCGGTATCCTGTGCCGAGCATCGTCTTGCCGTCGGCCTCGAACGCCGGGACCTGCGGCACCTCGCCCGTCCCACCCAGTTCGAGAGGGCTGGTGATGGCGCCGCCGCTCCGCAGTCGTCCCACGCGACGGAACCCGACGCCGGTCAGGATCTGCGTGTCGCGCGAGAGCTGGGCGTCGACCTGGAACCTCTCGCCGAACTCGCCGTCTGCGCTCCCGAACCGGAGCATCGCGCGCGGGCGGAGGTAGAACGCGCGATCCGGATCGAGCTCCGGCTCGGTCGGGTGGGCGTGGATCACCCCGCCGAGCGCGTCGCTGCCGAAGCGGGTCGACGCGCCGCCGCGCACGACGTCGATCGACTGCACCGAGCGTGCGTCGACGGTGAAGAAGTACTGGTTCGGGCCCTGCCGATAGGTGCTGTTGTTGAGGCGGATGCCGTCGAAGAGGAGCAGCGTCTGCTGCCCGGTGCGGCCGCGGACGATCGGCGACGCCTGGCCGTGCGCCGTCTGCTGCACGAACACGCCCGGCTCCCAGCGGAGCGCGTCGGGGGCGGAGCGCGGAAGACGCTCGTCGAGATCGCGCTTGCTCACGTGCGACGCGGCCTGACCCGCCGGCGCGTCGCCGTGCACGGTGATCTCCGCGGTCCACGCGGTGCTCGTGACCGCGGTCGCGGCCGTCACGAGGACGATCGCGCGGACGAGCGGGCGCATCGAGCGCTTCACTATCTCGCGCGCGGCGTTTCCCGTCGAGCCCGTTCACACCAGGCGGAGCCGTGCCAGCACGCCCAGGTGATCCGACCCGGAGTATGGGATGCGCCGGCAGGACTCGACGTGCACGCGGTCGCGCGGCTGCACGAAGACGTAATCGATGCGCCGGAAGGGGACGAGCGCCGGCCACGTGCCGCCGCGGCGACCCGGGTGCGCGAGGCGCCACGCGTCGCACCACTCCGACTCGAGCGTCTCGACCGCGGGCTCGTCGTCCGTCGCATTGAGATCGCCCATCAGGACCGCGGCGACGCTCCCCGAGGCGCGTCGGACCTCGTGGACGAAGTCGAGGAGCTCGCGCGCGGTGCGGGCACGCGCGGTACGAGAGAGCGAGAGGTGGGTCACGAAGACGTCGACGGGCCCTTCCGGGTGCTCGAGCGTGACGGCGAGCACCGTGCGCTGGTTCGTCCCCTCGAAGCGATCGCTCGGATCGAGGGTCAGCGCGCGTGGCGCGTGCGCGCGCGCGTCGGGGCGCACGAGGAGCGCGACGCCCTCCGAGGACGCGTCGCCGTACGCGCGCCCCTGGGCGTAGTGGACGTGATAATCCCCCCGCGCGGCGAGCGCGTGCGCCTGGGTCGCCGCGCCTTCGCCGCTCGAAGAGGCGTGGATCTCCTGCAGCCCCACCACCTCGGCGCGGAGCGCGTGGATCCGATCGGCGAGCAGCTCCGCGCGCTCGTTCCAGCGCGGGAAGCCCCCCCAGGCGTTCTGCGTCAGGACTGTGAGGACCGACACGGCTCGTCTTCTTTGCCGGCCAGCATGTCCCCGATGTTCAACGCGTCGGCTGCGAGTCGATCCTGGACCGCGCGACCGAGCGAGCGTTTGCCCCACGACTCGAGCGTCACCTCCTCGCAGTCCTTCAGATCGCTCTCGATCTGCTGGGCGGCGCGCGCGACGAAGCGCTTGTCGCACACCACGAGGTTCACCTCGTTGGCGAGCGCGAGGCTCGTCGGGTTGGCATTGAAGGTGCCGATCGTCGTCCAGTCGTCGTCGACGACGGCGAACTTCGAGTGGAGCATGCAGCGGGTGTACTCGAAGATGCGGAGGCCGTGCCTGATCCACTCGCCGTATTCGGAGCGCGCGGCCTTCTCGACGATCTTCAGATCGCTGTCCTTCGGCATCACGATGCGCACGTCGACCCCGCGGCGCACGGCGTCGACGAGATCCTGGAGCATCGGCTGCGGCGGGAAGAAGTAGGCGTTCTCGACCCAGATGCGCTGCTTCGCCGACTGGAACTTGCGCCGGTGCTCCGAGTACACGAGCGTCGTCGGCGCCGGGCAGTCCGCGAGCAGGCGCACGTCGGGGTACTTGTCCTTCGTGTCGACGTCGCATGGCGCGTCCGGTCCGAGCGCCTCTTCCCAGCGCGTCTCGAAGACGTGCACGAAGTCCTCGATCACGGGCCCGCGCAGCACCTGGACGCAGACGTCGTACCACCCGACGCCCCCGCGCGCCTTCGGGAGCCACGCGTCGGCCCACGCCATGCCGCCGGTCCACGCCTGACCGTCGACGACCATCACGCGCCCGTGATCGCGGGGGAACGGCTTCGACGGCACCTGCCTCGGCGAGCGGTACATCCGCACGTCGACGCCGCCCGCGCGCAGCTCGTCGAAAAACTTCTGATCGGTCTCCTGCGAGCCGAGCGGATCGGCAACGAGGCGCACCTGCACCCCGCGCTGCGCCGCGCGCATCATGCGCTCGCCGAACGAGCGACCGAGCTTGTCGTCGCGATAGATGTACGTCTCGATCATCACGCGGCTACGCGCTTCGTCGACGGCGGCCTCTATCGTCGAGAGCATCGCCTCCATGCTGCCGAGGAAGCGAAGGGTGTGGGCAGAGGTCTCGATCGGCGGCTCTACGCGGCCACCGTCGCAGCTCTGGTCGTGCTCGGACATTTCACCGGTTCGATGCCCGACCCCCCGCGTCATGCCGCCCCCATCTCGCGTTCGGTATACCGCGCGAACCGAGTCCACGGGGAGGAGCGGAGGAGCGGAGGCGAGCGGCTCCGCTCCTCCTGTTTTCTCGGGCTTCCTGGAGCGACAAACGGTTTGAAGACCCGAGAGAACACGGAGGCGCGGAGACACGGAGGCACACGGAGGTCGTGCAGTGCTGCCGCGGGCTTCGCACCTAGGTCGCCTTCGCTGAGGAAAACAGGGACACCTGGCAAGGCGACACGAGCCTCGAAACGGAGACGTCACGACCGGCAGACGGCTCGAACCTCCGCGCCTCCGTGCCTCCGTGTTCCATCTGGCGTGCGCAACCGATCGGCGCTCTAGAGCGCTTTCGCGAAGTAGGTGTCGCAGCTGAAGTGCCCGGTCTTCCCCATCGGGCCGGAGAGCGGGGCGAACCCGAAGGTCCGGTAGAGATGCTGGGCCGCGTCCATGCCACGCAGCGTCTCGAGGTACATCGTCCGGTAGCCGAGCGTCTTCGCCTCCTCGAGGCAGCGCGCGAGCAGCGCCTTGCCGACGCCGCGTCCCCTCGCGCTCGGCAGGAAGTACATCTTGCGTAGCTCGCACACCCCCTCGTCCGCGGCGCCATCCGCGTAGAGCAGCGGCGCGACACCACCGCCGCCGACGACGACACGCCCACCCGTGAGAGCCTCGTCCTCGACCACGAAGTAGCGCGCGCGCGGCCCTGCATACGCGTCGTACATGCCGTCGACCTCGGGATCGTCGATCGCGAAGCCCGGTCCCTTGGCGCCGAACTCGGGCATCACGGTGCGGATGATCGCGGCGACGGCCAGGTCGTCTTCGGGGCGAATCGGTCGCAGCTTCATGCGCGCACCCCGGGCACCTTCACCACGTGATCGAAGAACCCCGTGCGACAGCTGCCGATGCGGAAGGTGAGGGTTCCTGCGCCGCGCACGACCCAGCGCGCGATCTTCTCGCCCGAGCTCCCGCGCGATCGCAGGTAGAAGATCGAGCTCTCGTCGTTCCCGACCCCGCGCCCCCAGCCGTCGAGGTGACCGAGCTCGCGATGCGCCTCTTCCTTGGTGGCGAGCGCGCACCCCTCCGCGCGCACGTCGACGTGCAGCGGCTCGTTCCACGGCAGCTTCTTCGCGGACGAGAGCACGTAGGTCGGGAGGTAGCCGACGTTCGCGATCGAGAGCTCGACGCGGAAGAGCCCATCACCGAGCGGGGTGACCGCCGTGTTGCGGACGACGACCGATGGCGCGAGCGACGCGACCCGGAGCGCGTGCGACGCGTGCTGTGCACAGATTTTCGGGAGGAGCTCGTTCGGGGGGTTGGAGATGCCGATGCGCGTGTCCATGCCCCCGACGTCGACCTCGCCGAGCTGCGGGTGCACGAACGGCTTCCACGGTCGCAAGAGGCGCGACGCGTTGTGCTCGCCGTCCCACTTCCCGAGCTTGATCAGCTCCGCGCGCGTGAGCCGCGTGTAGTGATCGACGAACGGCTTGCGCCGCGGAATCCCGAGCTGCGCGAACAGATCCCACAGCTCGACGACGTAGGAGACGGCGCCGCGCTGGTGGTAGGCGAAGTCCGAGAGATCGCCGTGGAGCGGCTTGTCGGGCTCGTAGAGGAACTCGTCGTGCCCGCTCACGGTCGGGTAGCCCGTGAGCTCGTCGCCCCACTGCTCGATCTGACGGAAGAGCGCGAGGTCGCTCGGGTCCATCTTCGAGTCGGGTTGGTGGCCGAGCGGCCGGATGAAGACGCCGCCGAAGGTGTGGAAGTTGATCCAGGCGAAGATCTCCGGGTGCTGCGCGACGAACTCGATCACCGCGCGTGATTCGGGCTCGCTCGCGGGGTACGCGCCGGCGCCGATCTGCTCCGGCTCCGGCGCCCAGGACCAGGGGAAGTTCCGGTTGAGATCGACGTCGTTGTCGGAGAGGAAGTGCGGATCGGGGACGTTGCCGTCGAAGTGCTCGATGCGCCCCTCGGGCCAGATCTTGAAGAACGGTCCCTCGTCCTCGATGCGTCGCGGGAGCATGAGGCCCGCGACCTCGGTCGACTCGACGAACTCGCCGCCGTCGTCACGCTTGCGCATCAGCATCGCGACGCCGTCGCCGTCCACGTCCTCGCTGATCCAGCGGGCGTGCGCGCGGTTGTGGCGACGATCGCGCGCGTTCGAGCGGCAGTACGCGCCCGACGAGACGACGCACTCGGCGCCGTCCGGCGACATCCGCGGGAGCACGTGCACGAGCACCTCGCGGAGCCGCGCGGTCACGGTCTCGGGGAGCCCGTGCGCCTCCCCCCCGAGGTGGATGCGGAGCAGATCCTCGGCGATCGCCAGCGCGACGCTCGAGCCGCACAGCTCCGTCGCGTGCATGTTGCCGTCGATCCACACGCTCGGACGCACGCGATCGGGCTCGGTGCCGAGGGTGACGAGCCAGAGCGCGCGCCCGTTCGGGCTCTCGCCGACGGAGCGGAGCCGCACGAGCGTGGGGAAAGCCTCGGCCCACGCGCTGAGCTGCGCGGTGAGATCGTCGAAGGGGAGGTAGCGGCAGCGGAAGCCGCGAGAGATGGCTTCGAGGCGTTCGAGATCGGCCATGCGGCGCCGATCGTAACTCAGCAGACGCAACTCACCGGAGGGTAACTCAGCCCTGCTCCGCCCAGCGCACGTCGAAGACGCACGCGTCGCTCTTGCACGCGTGATCGGCGAGGCACGCGCTCTGCTCGACGCTCACGTGCTTGCGGATCGCCGCGATCAGCCCGCGGACGATGCCCGCGAAGTAGTTGCAGAACGTCGGCATCAGCTCGCGCGGCGCGATGAGCTCGAGCGTCGCGCTGTGAGGCCCGGTGCGGCGCACGTTGGTCTGTCCCCAGTCGTGGTAGCGGTGGAGGAGCTCGGCCGAGACGTGAAGGATCGTCTCCGGCGTGTGGGTCACGCGCAGATCGCGGAGCGCGTGGTGTGCGACCTGGTGCGCGACGAGCTCGCCGAGCGCCTCGAGCTTGGCGCTGTCGCTCGCGGAGTACGCGCGGAGGTAATCGAGGAAGGCCGCGGTCGGGTAGAGGGCGCGATCGTCGCACGCGGTCTCGAAGATCATGCGCGAGGGCGGTGGCACCGACTCGAAGACCTGCCACTCGTACGGCTCCCCGTGGAGCGTGCGCACCGTCTCGCGCGTCGATCGGAACACCATGCCGCGCGTCTCCGGAGGCTTCGCGAGGGGCGGCAGCCGCGACACGATGCTCGCGCGACGACCGCACGCGGAAGACAACGCGTCGACGAACACGAGCGGGGTGGCGAAGCGGTCCTCCGGGCAGGGGCAGAATGCCTGCTCGAACACGTCGTGGAGCGCGTCGGCGAGCTCGGGGCGCGCCTCCTCGAGGCAGGGGAAGTCACCGCGTCGTTGTGCCGCGATCACCTCGCCGCGGGTCCCCTCGAACGCTGGGCGTCCGTAGAGCATCGCGAACGAGAGGCACGCGAGCGAATAGGCGTCGAGCGCGGGGGCCGCGATCGGCACGTGCGCCGGGTCGAGCTGCTCCGGGGCCGACCACCCGGGCGTGCCACCGCAGACCCGGGTGCGGCCGTCGATCGCGACCCCGAGGCCGAAGTCGATGAGCACGGCGCGGTCGAGCGCGGCGTCGAGCATCACGTTC
>JBKJQC010000264.1:0-2650 GCA_046593995.1 Polyangiales bacterium | reverse complement strand
TTTTCGCATCGTCCAGCGCGCCCTTGAAGTTCCCCTGTCGGTAGAGCTTCACGCCGTTCTGCAGCGCGAGGCAGTGGCTGCGGAGCGCGGGCTGCTTGGCCGACTCCCAGAGGTTCGGCTTCGTCGAGGTCGAGCTCTTCGGGAAGAGCGCGGCGCACTCCGGCGCCTTCGGAACGATGGTCTTGTAGACGTCGACCACCTCGCCCGCAGCGCGACCGGAACGCTCCAGGCTCGACACCAGGGCGAGCGTGCCCAACACACGCGACGAGAGCGTGAACACCGAGGCGAGGCGCTGCCAGAGCGAGAGTCGCACGCTCGCCAGACTACTACTTCTCGGCCGCGCCAGTCGTTCGAGGGCGTTCGGAGGCGCGCCCTCGGCGTCTCGCGGGAGGTTGTGCTAGACGAGGGCGCATGCTCGCCGAAACGCGCGAAAAGCTCTCAGGCCTTCAAGGGCGCCTCATGACGCTAAGGGGGCATCTTTGACGTCCCTACACTCAAGCGAAGGCTCGATCAGCTGAACGACCGCGCGGGTGCGCCGGGCTTCTGGGACGACCAGATGAAGGCCCAGTCGCTCCTCCGCCAACGCGCCGACGTCGAAGACAAGATCTCGAGCCTCGAGAAGCTCGAGAAGGACGTGAACGACGACGCCGAGCTGCTCGAGATCGCCGCCATGGAAGGCGGTGCCGAGGCCGAGAAGGTCGAGCTCGACGTCGTCGCGCGCATGCCGACGCTCGACTCCCGTCTCCGTCAGCTCGAACTCTCGCGCATGCTGAGCGGCAAGGCCGATCGCAACGACGCGATCGAGAACATCCACCCCGGCACCGGCGGCACCGACGCCAAGGACTGGGCGCAGATGTGCCTGCGCATGATGCTCCGCTACTGCGAGAAGCGCGGCTGGAAGACCGAGGTCATCGACTACCAAGAGGGGGACGACGCCGGGATCGACGGCGCCTCGTTCAGCGTCCAGGGGAGCTACGCCTACGGCTTCCTCCGGAGCGAGCACGGCGTGCATCGCCTCGTGCGCATCAGCCCCTTCGACGCGCAGGCGCGGCGACAGACCGCGTTCGCCGCCGTCGAAATCCTCCCGCAGGTCGACGACGAGATCAAAATCGAGATCAAGGACGACGATCTCGACGTCACGACGATGCGCGCCGGCGGCAAGGGGGGCCAGAACGTGAACAAGGTCGAGACGGCGGTGCGCATGACACACATCCCGTCGGGCATCGTCGTCGTCTGTCGCGCCGAGCGCTCGCAGCTGCAGAACCGGATGCTCGCGAAGAAGATGCTCGCCGCGAAGCTCTACGAACGGGAGCTCCAGCGACGCGAAGCCGAGGCCGACATCTACAACGCGACCAAGAACCAGATCGCGTGGGGGAGCCAGATCCGGAGCTACGTGCTCGCGCCGTACCGCATGGTGAAGGATCACCGCACGGGGCACGGCCACGGCAATCCGGACGCTGTCCTCGACGGCGAGCTCGATCCCTTCATCGAGGCCTACTTGCTCGCGGCCGCAGGCGGCACGCTCGGCACTCACGCTTCGAAAGCGGGCGCGGAGCTGGACGAGGTCTGATACTTTTTCGTTCGATGCGCTCGCTCGACGGCTCCCGGATCGTCGCGTCGAGCGCGGCGCTCGTCGCGCTCGCCGCGTTCGCCTTGCACGGCGCGCGCGAGGGGCACGCCGAGGTCGTCGATCCGACGGTCTCGGCCAACATCTTCGTCGGGGCGCTCGGCGGTGAATCGCGCGGCTTCCCCACGGAGCGCGGCAGCGCGGCGCACGACGGCCGCGTGGAGTCTCTCCCGCTCGCACCGAAGCCGCGCTGGCAGCGCGCTGCCGGCGGTCGGATCGATTTCCCACCCGTCGTCGACCCGAACGGCAACGTCATCGTCGCCGTCGGCCCGACGCTCGGCACCGGCGACGGCGCGCTCGTCGAGCTCGCGGCGGGAGACGGCACGCCGCACGACGTGCGACTGCGCACGCCCCTCGCCGCGTCGGACCTCGGAATCGATCTCGGCGCGCTGCAGTCGGACAACGCTGCCGCCGCGCCCGTGGTCCTCACGAACGGCGTCCGCGTGGTGGTCACGATCCGCGGTTGGGTCCTCGGCGTGCGACCGGGCGGGACGATCGCGTTCCGCACGCGCGTGTCCTCCGAGCTCGCGTCGGTGCCGCGCGCAGCGATCGTCCCGCTCCCGAGCGGCGGCTTCGTGGTCGCGCGAAAACCCGAGCTGATCGAGCTCGACGGCAGTGGCGCCGTCGTGGATCGCGCGCGGATCGACGTGGCGCCCGCGCTCGCCGTACGCGCGTCGGGCGAGGTCCTCGCGCTCGAGCCAAGCGGCGACGTCGTCCAGTGGCGCGCGTCCCGCAACCCGCGCGCGCTCGGCAACTTCGGCGTGCAATCCGGCCCGAGCCACTGCATCGGCGGTCTCGCCCTCGGGACGCTCGCGACAGCGGGAATGCACGATCGCGCCGTCTGCACGACCGAGCACGGCATCGACGAGCTCGACCTCGTGACCGGCAAGAAGAAGACGCTCGTCGGCGGCCTCGGTGTCCCGTTCCGCACGGCCGCCGCGCTCGGCATCTCGGGCGAGCTCGCGACCGTGATCGCGGGCGGTTCGCTCTACGGCGTCGGCGCGCTGGGCGCCGACCTCGGTC
>JBKJQC010000017.1:0-6707 GCA_046593995.1 Polyangiales bacterium | reverse complement strand
GGAAAGAACCCTTCGCCGACCTGCACCACGCGGACCGTTCCGTCGACGCCCTTGAAGCCGTGCTCGCCGAGATCGTAGAGCGGGAGCTCCGAGCTCTTCGCCGAGACCGCGGTGCCTGCGTCCATGATGGTCTGCCCGGGGTTGGCGGCCTTTGCGAGGCGCGCCGCGCGGTTGCACGTGGGGCCGAACGCATCCATGCGTCCGGTGCTGGGGTGGGGCTCGATCGTCACGTCACCGCCGTGGGCGCCGACGCGACAACGGAGCACCTTGCCCGTCGTCGCGGAGAGGCGCGCGTGCACGTCGGCACCGAAGGCGAGCGCGGAGCGCGCGTCCGCGAACGCGCACGCGAACGTTCCGTCGTTCTCTTTCATCTCGTAGCCGCCGTGTGCGTCGAGGGCGCTGCGCACCGCCGAGGCAAAGGCCTCGAGCCCCCGCGCATTGGCGGCGTCGCTGCGTTGCCGGAGCTCCGCGAGCCCGACGGCCGAGACGAACACGATCACCAGCGGGGAGGTGCGCGGCGCATGGATGTACCCGGGTGCCGTCAGCTTGCCTCCTGGCTGGACGCGGACCGGCGGATCGAAGCGGCGCGAGGCGAGCGCGCGCGGCGAGATCTGATAGGCGTGCCCGACGTCGCCGAGCGACGCGTGCTCGTATCGGCCGAGATCGATCACCTGCGGATCGCCGAGGGCGGCGGTCAGCACGAGGGACACCTCGTCGAACGCCTGCTCGCTCACCAGCACTTGACCGCCGCTCGGCATGTCCGAAAAGAACTTGCACACGTCCACCACGCGTCCGCGGTACTGCGGTCGTCGCGTCACATCGTGCCGTGAGACCTCGAAGGTGCGCGCGCCGAGGAGGCCGCCGCCCGCCTCCTCGAAGTGTACGGCCATGCGCACGCGGCAACCGACGAACGGCGCTTCGTCGTCCCTCCGTGCCGCCGGTCCGAGCCCTTCCAAGCCGGCGGGCCACGGCGCTGCGAGCAAGCGGAGCTGGGCGTCGAAGCAGCACCGTATGGCGTCGGCGGCCGTGTGGAACGCGACGGTGAACGAATCGCCCTCGGTGGTGAGCTCGATCCCTCCGTTGTCCGCGATCACGCGGCGCATGACCTCGTCGTGCACGACGAGCGCCCGCTTCATCAGCGTTGGATCGCGCTCGAAGAGCGCGGTCGAGCCCTCGATGTCGGTCATCAGGAGGGCGACACGTTCCGTCGGCGCGCCGCCCGTTCGCCGCATCGGCTCGAGCGCCGCCACGTTCAGCGCGCGGCGCGCCTGGAGCCTGGCGTTCTCGCTCCGCAGCCGGCGCAGCTCGAAGAGGCTCACCGCGGCGTCCGCGAGCGCCTCGAGCTGCTGGAGGATCCGGCGGTCGGACGCGAAGTCGGGCCGCGGCACGTCATCGAGGACGCACACGTTCCCGAGGACCGTGCCGTCCACCATCATGGGCACTCCCAGATAGGCTCGCGGGACGATGCCAAACCCCGCCTTGAGCTCCTGATCTTTCACCACGAGCTCGGCGATCGGCCCGGCTTCGGGCGCGGTGGTGTCGGCGATCGCGAGCGCGGCCCCTTTGGCTACCCCGTACTGACACAGGCTGGTGCATCGCGGGTTCGAGGAGCCGCTCCCGAACAAGAGGGACGTGATGATCTCGCGCGGCATCATGCCGATCATGATCTGCTCCATCCCCGAAATCAGGGTGACCGTAGCCTTCGGGGCCCCGGCGGCGGCGGCCGCGGCGGCCGCGATGCCGTCGAAGGGCGCGAGCTCCTCCGCCGACCACTCGCCGATGTCGGCGATGCCCAGCCGCTCGATCGCCGCGATGCGCGCCGTCTCGTTCGCTGGCACCGGCGCCCGCGGAAACCCCTGCGGCGGCCGCAGCGTCAGCGTCTCGTGCTCGCGCGCGAGCGCTCGAGAGAGCCAGGCGGCGTTGCGATCGAATGCGACCGTCGCCTGCTCGGGCGTCAGCGCTCGCGTCGTCCGCGGAGGCACGGGCAGCGGCGCGATCGGACTCGAGTTTGGTTTGAAGGCGCCGGTGAAGATCCCCTCGGCCTCGAGGATGGCTGCGATCATGTCGCGTTTGGACTCGGCGGCCTCGACCTTGTCCATGCCGCCTGCGGCCCCGATGGCCAGCAGCTCGCGCACCGAGAGCGTCTGCAGGTGGGCGCGACGCGCACGCGCGAGGGTCGACGCGTGCTTCGCCAGCAGCAAGAGCAGCGCCTCCGCGCCGTCGGCGTCCTCGGCGCCAGGGACGCCCCGCTCTTCGGCCAGCGCGAACAGGCTGCGGAGCTTCATGGTGCCGAACGCGCTCCGCACCTTCGCGAGCGTCTCTTCGTCCCCGCCTTGCGCCGCGTCCTCCGCCGCGTCCTCAGGCGGTGTCGCCGCTGCCGGCGCGGGCGCGAGGAACACCGCGAGCGCCGCGTGGTGGGCCTCCGCGACGATCCGCGCGAAGTGTTGCACGAGCACGCTCTTCACGGCTCGCTCGCCCTCGGTCGACGGTGCGCGTGCACAGAGGACGACGAGGGCGCGCAGATCGTCCGGCGACTCGGCGATCCTGGGGAGCGCGACGGCGGTCACGGAAGCGTAGGTGCCCGGGGGCGTTCCGAGCCGCGCCGACGCCGCGGCCGTGACGAGCGCGTCTTCGTGGTGCGCGGTGGACGCGTCGCCCATCGCCGCACGCCAGTATGCGAGTGGATCGTCTTCGCCCACCCGACGGAGCAGGCACACGCGCATCCCGTGACGTGCGACGCCGGCATCGGACGTCGCGACGATCCCGAGGGTGTGCCGATCCGCCCGGAGCTCGATCACGCACGCAACCACAGCGCGCGCTCCATCCCCGCCCGCGGCACCCACGGCCCGCTCCACGTCGCCCAGGATCGTGGCCGTCTCCCGCCACGCCGCCGCCGCTTCCTGCGAGCGGTGAACCCCCACTTCGGACGACGCGTCACCGACTCCGCGGAGCTCCGCCCGAATGCGTTCGTTCTCGTCCCGCAACCTGCGCACCTCCGCGAGCTGGCCGGAGAGGAGCGCGCCGTATCGCCGCATGACGACCTCGCGAGAGCCGTTCGGGTCATGGCGCGCGGCCTCATTGCCGTACAGACACACGGTGCCGACGCGCACGCCCTCGACCTCGACGGCCACGCCCACGTACGCGGTGAGGGCGCCGCCCGAGGGTCCGCGGAGGCGCGCCTGGAGCAACTCGCGGGAGCGCGGATCCTCCCCCGACAGGTCGAGGTAGCCGTCGGCGGATCCGATGACGTGCGTGCAGACCGTCGAGGAGAGGGGCACCACACGGAGGCCCTCGGCGAGGCCGGTCTTTTCTGCGAGCGCGGCGAGCGGACCGGCGAGGGCGGCGTTGAGCTGCATCCGGTCGCCCAGCAGGTTGATCGCGACGCCGGAGACGCCCGGGAGCAGCTGGCCTCCGCACAGCTCTCGCGACGCGAGCTCGGCGAAACGCGCGATGGCAGCGCGCGTCTCCTCGGGCATCGCTTCGCGGGACTCCGAGGAAAGACCGAGGGCGCGGAGCTGTTTTTCGGTCGTCGGCGGGTTGGGCAAGCGAGAGCATCGTAGTGCAGGCGCTCGAAGCTCGCGAAGCCGTAATGGAGAGCGCGGGAATGCGCCTTGGGTGCTCAACCTCGCGTCGTCTCGATCAGCTTGCTCGAGAGGTTGCGGAGCAGGTGCCCGACGAGAGGATCGATCTTCGAGAGCTCGTGCTCGAGCGCGGCCCAGTCGATTGCGCGAACGACCGTGGAACTCCCCGCGCGCACCGTCGCCGTGCGTCGCGCCTTCGCGAGCATGGCGAGCTCACCGACGATGTCGCCGACGCTTCGGGTGGCGACGACGTCGTCGCCCACGAGGATCTCGAGCTCGCCCGAGAGGATCTGGTAGGCGGTCGTGCTCTCGGCTCCCTGCTCGAAGAGGATCTCGCCGGTCTCGAGCCGCACGATCTCGGTGCCTCCGCCGGCGTCGGTGAGCGAAGCGAGATCTTCGAGCACGAGCCCGAGTGACGCGGGGCGATCGTCGGGCGACGGCGCGAGCAAGCGCGCGCAGATCGCGCTGAGGCGCTCCGAGACCTCGGGCCGGAGCTCCCGCAGAGACGGCGTCCCCGAGCGCTTGTGCAGCCAGAGCCGCACCATGTCGCTCTCGTCGAAGGGGAGACGTCCTGCAAGGAGCTCGAAGAGCAGGACACCGATCGCGTAGATGTCGGCCGCAGGTCCGAGCGTGGCGTTCGGATCGAACTGCTCCGGCGGCATGTACGCAGGCGTCCCCCCCGCGAGCTCGTCGCGCTGGAGATCGTCGAGCAACGCGTGCGCGCTCTCGGTGACGTACGCGAGGTGTCGCCGGTAGGGCTCGGGATCGTGGAAGCGCGCCATGCCCCAGTCGATCAGCAACACCTGTCCGAACCGCCGCAACATCACGTTGGCGGGTTTGATGTCGAGATGCACGACGCCCCTTTCGTGCGCGTTCGCGACGGCCTCGCACACCCGGCTCACGATGCGGACCGCCTCGGCGATCGCCATCTGCCGACCGTTCGAGCGCAGCTCGGCGAGGCGTTGGAAGAGCGACTCGCCCTCGAGCAGCTCCATCGTGTAAGAGACGCCCGCCTCGTCCTCGCAGAGATCGTAGACCTGCACGACGCCGGGGTGATCGAGGTACGCGAGGAGCCGCGCCTCGCGGAGGAGCGCCATCTCGTGCTCGACGGTCGCCACGAGCAACGACTTGCTCGCGACGACGCGGCGCAAGGATCGGTCGAAGCGCTGCACCACGACCCCGCATCCGCCGACGCCGAGCTGCCCGAGCGTGCGGTAACGCGACTCGCGCGACTCGCGCGAGTCGATGCGCGGCTCGGAGGCTACGGGCTCGGAAGCCAACGTGGGCGCGCGACTCGCGCCTCCGCCCATGGGGTGCACGGAGAGATGCTCGACGAGCAACCGCTCGACCTCGCCGCGCAAGCTCGCGTCGCCGGCACACGCGTCGTCGAGGTAGGCGCGCTGCGCCTCGCGCGCACGCGCGACGGCCTCCGAGAAGATCTCGCGCACGCGCTCCGTAGTCACACGCATGCGAGCGTTCCCATCGGGTCGATGGTCACGCCGCTGCGGCGCGCAACTTCTCTTCTTGGCTCATGTGGAAGAAGCGCACGAGCTCCATCCGCATCGCGTGTTGCTTCCCCGTGCGGACTTAGGTCCGCGTGAGCTTGTGGACGAAGCGCGCGGCGACGTTGTTCGCGAGGCGATAGCGCTCTCCCTCCGTGGTGTTCGCGGCGTGCACGAACGAGAGCGAGTAGGTCGGATCGTAGAGAGCATCGCGGAGGAGCGCGTCGGCCTCGTGATCGAGACGACCGCCGTTCGAGAGGATCAGCCACTTGTCGACCTCGGCCTGCAGCTCGAGCTCGAGCTGCGTGGTCGTCCGATCGGCGCGGGCGCGGGCGCAGATCGTGAGGAAGTGGCTCGCGCCCTCGACGACCTGGCAGCGCTCGTCGAGCGAGAACGTCTCCCAGGTGCCGCTCGCGAGACGCGCGGGGAGGAAGAGCGAGACCTCGAGCTCCTCGTCACCCTGTCGCACGAGCAACACCTCTCGCCCACCCGGCTCGTCGTGCGCACGCACGAAGGGGCGCGGATCGTCGACCGACGCTTGGTAGTAGCGTTCGAGCGCGCGCACCACGCGCGCGACCGTGTCGCCCGTCATGCGGTCCCGATCTTCGTGGTCGGTGTCAGGCCCTGCGCGACGAGCTGCTGCGCGAGGCGGCTCTTGCTCGCATCGCGTCCGGTGCGGAGCCACTTCTCGTAGAGCTTGAGCGCGCCGGTGTTGGTGCGTGGAGAAAACGACGTGCGCTCCGCCACCTCCGCGATGACCTCGACGAACGTGCGGAACTTCGCCGCGAGCTCCCCGTAGATGTCGAACAGCGTGGCCGAGCGGCCCGTGAGCATCGCGCCTGCTGTGCGGTACGCGAAGCCGCCGATCGACGCGACGAAATCGTCGTTCACGCCGCGCGCTTCCAGATGGTCACCGAAGAATCCGGACACGTAGAGCGTGCCGTCGCCGAGGGACTTCAGCTTCTCGAACCGCTCCGGAGGCGGCGTCTGCAGCGCGTCGTCGAGGACGAACGTCAGGGGACGATCGAGGGTCTCGTTCAACGCGGCGCTCGTGTCGGGCCGAACGAAGTCGGCGAGGACGCCGGCAAGATAGGTTTTGGAGGCCGTGCTGCTCTCGACCCGCTGGTTCTTGCAGGCCGCTTCGACGGTCTCGATGAAGAAACTCTCCACACTCCCGCTCGTGTCGATAGCCATACTGCGGACCTCTCCACGTGAAGGGCGATCCGAAAGCGGTGAGGCTGCCCTCGGGTGCCGCTTCCGGCGCCCTGCGGGGCGAGCCCTCTCGAGTGCCCTTTCGGGTCGGTCGAGCGCGCCCGTACAGGGCTACTCCTCAACCATTGCTGTTGTCGTGCCGCCGGGCACAGTTACCGTCGTGCACGGTGCGTAGGCCCAGGTGCGAGCGAAATGGCCCACGCTGGCCACGCGTCGGGGCCTCTGCCGGAGCGGGCGACGCTCTGCACGCGTCGAGTAAGTCCCACAAAGAGGCGGCGGCGCGCCTGCCGTACCCGCGCTGCACGGCTTGACACCCTCGGGGCCATGCCTATTCTCCGCGCCGTCGGCGTTAGCACTCACACCCCGTGAGTGCTAACAATCGACGGACCACCCCGAGCCTGCCCTCCCTACC
>JBKJQC010001192.1:0-7294 GCA_046593995.1 Polyangiales bacterium | reverse complement strand
GATCTCTACGCGCTCGGGATCCTCTTCTTCGAGATGCTCACCGGACAGCTCCCCTTCCGCTCGTCGGATCGCGACACGCTGCTCGAGATGCAGCGCAGCGCGCCCGCACCGCGACCGCGTCAGCTCCGTCCCGAGGTCTCGGCGCAGGCCGAGGGGATCTGTCTGCGACTCCTCGAAAAGGACGTCCGCAAGCGCTATCAGGACGCTCACCATCTCCAGGAAGAGCTCAAGGCGCTGCAGCGCTCGCTCCCGTCGCAGCAGTGGGAAGTGCAGCTGCAGGACACCCCGCAGCAGCCCGCCCCCCCCCCGCCTCCTCCGGCGCAAGGCGATGGCGTGCTCGAGTGGGCGAACCGCGCGTCGCTCTTCGCGCGCATGGTCGCGCGCGTGTACCCCGCGGGGAACGCGCCGACCGAGATCCTCAACGCGCTCGAGCAGACGTGGATCCTCGCAGCGCGCGCGTCGCGCCTCGAGGGCGAGGTCGCCTCGCAGAACCGCAAGATCGAAGCGCTCGAGCGGCGCGGTCGCGCGCTCCGCGCCGAGATCGGTCGAAAGGTCGAGGAGCTCGCGCACGAAGAGTCGCGCGTGCTCCGCGAGGCCACGGCCGATCACGAAGAGGCCGCGCGTCTCCGCGAGCAGGTGCACGGCGCCGAGAAGGCCGTCGAGGGCGCGCGTCAGCAGGCCGAGGTCGCGGAGCGTCAGCAGCAACCCGCGCGGCAGTACTACGAGCGCGTCGGCGCGACGCACGCGACGCTCGAGCTTCGCCGCGAGCGACTGCGTGAGTGCGAAGCCCGCGCGGCGCAGCGCGAATCGTCGGCCCGCGATCTGCGAAAGCAGATCGAGGACCTGCGCGGCCAGCTCTCGCGCTACGCCGAAGCGCTCGAAGAAGACCTCGCCTCGGGGCGCGAGCGCGTGGCCGCGCGGGTGCGCGAGGGCCTCGCCTTCGAGAAGGCCTACGCCGAGGTCACGTCGACGTTGCTCGGGCACCTGAAAGGGAAGCCCGAGTGCCGCGACCTCTACCAGGAGCTGCTGAACTCGCAGCAGAACCAGCACGCGCCGCACTCGCGCGCGTCGATCGAGGGGTCACGCCAACCCTGAAAATCACCGAGTGCGATTCTCGAAATCGGCGCGCGTGATGAATTGAACACGGAGGCACGGAGGCACGGAGGTCCGTGAAGTGCTGCCGCGTGGCTCTCCCGATGTCTCTCCGCTCAGGCTCGCTCCGACCTGATCGCGTCGACGAGCGAACGAGGGCGCGCGGTCGCGATCGGTAGACTCTCTCGAGCCTCCGTGTCTCCGTGCCTCCGTGTTCAATCCGATCTGCGGTCGGACTTGCTCAGGCTTGCGGCAGACGCGCGGCGAGGAACGACTTCATCTTCACGAGCGTCTTCTCGTCGCGGTTGAACGTGGGCGGCGCGTACCCCTTCGCGAACGCGTGCACGTCGGAGACGAACTCGCGGCGGACGTTCGCGTCGTTCACGATGTCGTCGACCGTGCGTCCGCGCGCGGCGCCCTTGGCGAGCCCCTTCACGTAGAGCTCGATGCGCTTGTGGTCTTCCACGAGGAACGCTTCGACCGTGGCGACGTCGCCGGCGAGCCGCTCGAGCGTCCCCTTCACGTCGGCGTTCTTCGCGCCATCCTGGGCGAGCGCATCGCGGGCGCTGATACGCAGGATGAACGCGTCGTCGAGGTACCCGATGTCGTCGATGCCGTCGGGCACGAGGTCGAGCGACTTGAACAGGTAGTTGAGCCCACCGGCGATCGCGCGCTTCGCAGGAGCGGGCGTGGCATCGGCCGCGAGCAGCGCGGAGAGCGCGACCGCATCGTCGGCGAGCGTGCGGAGCCAGTTGGGAAACGCGTCGAAGAAACGGGCGTTCTCGTCGGACATTATGGTGCGGCAGCGTCGCCTGGAATGAAGCGAAGCTCAAGACTCCCTGGCGTGGTCTCCCAAAAACCGACGGCGGTCGATGCTCCGGCCGCCGCGAGGCCGCGAGGTGGTTCGAGGCACCAGGTGCACGGGTCACGGCCGCTGAACAAAAAGCAGAAAGCCGAGAGCGTGGTGGCTCGCGGCTCCTCTGCAAAGTGTCGTGAGGATCAGGCGGTCGGAGCGGCGGCGGCGGCCGGGTAGACCGACACCTTCTGCTTCTGACGCGTCTTCCACTCGTACTTGACCACGCCGTCCGCGAGGGCGAACAACGTGTAGTCCTTGCCGAGACCGACGTTCTTGCCGGCGTGGAACGTGGCGCCGACCTGGCGGACGAGGATGCTGCCGGCGGTCACGGTCTGACCTCCGTAGACCTTCACACCACGACGCTGCGACTGCGAATCGCGACCGTTACGGGACGAGCCCTGCCCCTTTTTGTGAGCCATCTTCGTGTACTCCTGTTCAGACGGTCACGCCGGTGATCTTGAGCTCGGTGAACGGCTGACGATGGCCGTTCTTCCGACGGTAGTTCTTACGACGGCGGAACTTGAAGACGATGAGCTTCTTGTCGCGACCCTGGGCGACGATCTTCGCCGAGACCGTCGCGCCCGACACGAGAGGCGTGCCGACCTTCACCGAGTCGCCGCCGACGGCCGCTCCGATGAGGAGCACCTTGTCGAACGTGACCGAGGCACCGACGTCGCCCGGCAACTTCTCCACGCGGAGCTTGTCGCCTTCGCTGACTCGGTACTGTTTTCCACCCGTCTGGATGACCGCGAACATGATGAGGGACCTCTTGAGGACGCACGCGGGTCGAGGGACGACCTTCGAGCGTGGGCTGTTTGGGGGGGCGGCACTCTAGGCGAGGCAGGCCTCTCGCGCAAGCGGCTTCGCCGTCGGCGGAAAAGGGCGGTGATCAGCGCCGACGGCGGACGAGGGCGAGCGCGAGCCCGACGACGCTCGCGACGATCCACGGCTGAGGACGCGGCGGCGGCGTGGAGTTGCCCACGTGACACGACGACGCCGGGACGGTGTCGCTCGCGGGGGTCACCGGCGCGGCGTCCTCCACGGCGGCGTCGGCCTCGCTGCTCCCCGGCGCGCAGAAGCCCTGGGTGCACGTGAACTCGGCAGGGCAGCTCCCGCACTCCTTCGTGCAGAGCTGTTTGCCACCACCGAAGTCCGCGCAGACACCGGATGCGCAGTCCGTCGGCGCGACGCACGTCTCTCCAAGATCCTTCTTCGCGGGCGGGGCCGTATCGGTGCCGGCGTCGACGGCGGCCGGGATCTCGGACATCCAGGCCAAGGGCGCGTAGCCGCCGTTCTGCGCCGCGAGCTTTCCGTACTTCTGGAGCCATTCGCGGTGGACGTCGGTCCGCGTGTAGATGCCGTAGTTGCACCCCTCGGCTTCGGCGGTCGTGCCGTCGCCACGGGAGAGCGCGCCGAGGATCCGATCGCTGCTCTGGTTCCAGACCGGTCCGCCGGAGTCGCCGCCGCAGACGCGCCCTTGGATCACGAAATCCTGCGCGTCGACCTGCACGATGTTCACGGGGTCGAGCAGCATGCGCTGCCCCCTGGGATCGCAGCCGCCGCCGTTCACGCCTTCTGCGGTCTGACAGCCGTAGCCGATCGCGGTGTACCCGCGGCGGCGCGGCACCTCGAAGGACGGCGCCTTGTGCACCGTCGGATATCCGGCGGTCGGCTTGCGCAGCTCGAGGAGCGCGAGGTCGTAGCCGCACACGCGGTTCGCCTCGGGCGCGTCCGGCTTGCGGACGTAGTCGACGGAGTAGGCCGTGCCGCTGCCGATCGTGGCGCCGGGGTACACGCGGAACGACGTCGCGGGGTAGTCCCCGAAGACCTTGTTCGCGTTCAGACCCGCGTCCGGTCGGCAGTCGATCTGCTCGGTCGTCTGGCTCACGCAGTGACGCGCGGTGAGCACGAGGTTCGGCGCGATGAGCGTGCCGCTGCAGATCGCTCCGCTCCCGATGCTGATGCCGACGGCCCACGTGTGCGTGCTGTCGGCGACGCCGCCGATGATCGGTGTCGCCGACCGGTCGAGCGCCTCGCGCCGTTCGTGCCCGTTGCTACAGGCCGTCGCGAGGATGATCGTGACGGGGAGCAGCGCGGGGACGAAGGCCGCGAGCGCACGCAGCCGCTTCGTGAAGTTCATGCGGCGCGCAGTCTAGCGACCGCGAACGCGTCGACCACCGCTTTCCTCTCCGACGCGAGGCGTCGTTCCGATGATGGCGGACGAATCCGCTGGATGGACCCCACGTCGGCCGCACCCTACGGTCGCGCCGTCATGGCGAGCTCCAACGACCGACGTGTGATCCGCCTCGCATTCAGCCCCGACGCGGACGACATCTTCATGTTCTGGCCGCTGCTCAGCGGTCGGGTCGTCGAGCCTACCGTCGAGTTCACGCACGAGCGAGTCGAGACCGAAGCGCTCAACACGCGCGCGGCGGGAGACGATCCCCCGGACGTGTGCGCCGTCTCGATCGCGAATCTCCCCGCGATCGCCGATCGGTACCTGCTCCTCCCCCACGGAGCGTCCATCGGGCGAGGGTACGGTCCGATCGTCGTCGCGCGCACCCCGCGGACGCTCGCCTCGTTGGTCGGTGCGCGCGTCGCCATCCCCGGGGAGCGCACGACCGCGCATCTCGTGCTGCGACTGCTCCTCGCGGAAGACACGGGCGGCACCTACGTTCCGGTCACGATCCCCATCACGCCGTTCCGCCGCGTCTTCGAAGCGCTCGAACGCGGAGAGGTCGACGCGGCGCTCTTGATCCACGAAGGACGCCTGACGTGGCGCGACGATCCGAGCCTGCACGCCGTCGTCGAGATCGGTGAGGCGTGGCACGCGCGCACTGGACTGCCGCTCCCGCTCGGGGGGAACGTGATCCGACGCGATCTCGGGGACGCGACGATCCGCGCGGTCTCCGCGGCGTGTCGCGCATCGATCGCGTGGTCGCTCGCGCATCGCGACGAGGTCATCGACGCGATCGTCGCGTCGGGTGCGCGCGACGACGCGGCCCTGACACGCGAGCGGCTCGATCGCTACCTCGGGATGTACGCGAACGACGACTCGGCGACGTTCCACGACGACGCGGTGCGCGCCGTGATGGAGCTCCTCGCGCGCGGCGCACGCGCAGGGCTCGTCGCGAGCACGCGGGTAGAGCTCTCTCCGTGACGAAGCGACGCTCGTGGAACGATCGCTCTGCATATTCCGTCGGTGAGGACCGTCATCGACATGGACGGACGCCCGCGTACGTGACTAGGCTCGGTGACGCTGTCGAGCACGCTCGCCCTGCGCTCGTGCTCCATGGAGGAACTCAATCTATGAAGAAGCTCGCTTCGGTCGCAGTCTCTCTTTCGTCGTTCCTCCTCGCGGCGGCCGCGCACGCGCAGACACCGGCCGCATTCGGTGACAGCGGCACGCTGGTGCTCCACGCCGCGACCGGTGATCCGATGCTCTCCGGCACGACAGCCTTCGGGCGCGAGGGCGGGAGTGCCAGCATCGGCGCGACGCCTACGCTCGGCATCCACAAGACGCGCTATGGCAACCCAGACGGCGCCAACGAGAACGGCACACCGTGCACGCCGAACCGGCCCTGCGACCGGTCCGTCTCGCACACCGCGATCTACCTCGCGCCGCGCATCCACTACTTCGTCATCGACAACCTTTCGATCGGCGGAGAGATCCTGCTCGCGTCGTTCAGCAGCTCGAGCACCTCCTCGGTCAACGGCGCCGAAACGACCGTCGACAGTCCCGCACCGACCGCGTTCGGGATCATGCCTCTCATCGGCTACAACGTGCGGATCGGCGACAAATTCTCGCTCTGGCCCACGGGTGGCATCGGCTTCCGGAGAGTGAGCGTCACCATCCCCGCCGAGGGAAACCGTGCGGAGATCACGGCGTCCGAACCGTGGTGGTTCGTGAACTTCGATCTGCCCTTCCTCTTCCACCCGACGACGAACTTCGCGATCGGGGCGGGCCCGGGGATCACCGCGACGCTCAGCCGGTCGAACAACGTGAAGCAGGGTCCGGAGGAGAGGTCGGTGAGCGGCTTCAGCACGCTCGACATCCGCTTTCTCACCGCGCACATGATCGGCTGGTTCTGAGGCGGTTCTGAGGATGGAGCGGGGGCGGAGCGCGGACCGGCGTCCGGCGTGCTACGTCCGGGGACGTGAAGCAGATCGGGGGGGCCGGCGTCCAACGCGGGCCCCTCCCCTTCGTCTCCTCATCGAGAGACCGAGAGAGCGGCGGCCGCAGATTCCTTCAGGAGGCTTTCGAATGGTGAAGTCCTGGTTCGTGACCCGTCTCCTCGCGCCGACCCTCGTCCCGTGCGTGCTCGCCGGTGCCTTCTGCGCGACGTGGTCGGGCGATGCGATGGCGCAGGATCCGGCGGCCGCTCCCGCTCCGGCCCCCGCCCCCGCTCCCGCCCCGGCCCCCGCGACGGCCACCGCTTCGGTCGGCACCACCGGCGCCACGTCGAGCGTCGACACGACGCCCGTCGCCAACCCCGACCTCGGCGATCCCGGCGCCTTCGTGATCGATCAGGTCTCCGGGTTCCGCGGTCGCGTCGGCGGCGGCGTCGGGTACTACGGTCCGCTGGGCGTCGCCTACAACAGCTTCTCCGGACAGACCGGGCAGCAGATCAGCTTCACCGGCGCGAGCCCCTCGGCCTCGTCGACCGAGACCACGATCAACTCCTGGTCGATCTGGCTCGCACCGAGCATCGATTACTTCCTGATCCAGAACGTCTCGGTCGGCGGTCTCTTCGCCGTCGACACCAGCTTCGGCAGCGCCGAGTCGAAGACCACGGTGCAGACCGCCACCGGCAATACGGTGCAGACGAGCCAGAGCGATCTGCCGACGGTGACGTCGTTCACGCTCATGCCGCGCGTCGGCTACTTCATCCGCGTCAACGACCGCCTGTCGTTCTGGCCGCGCGTCGGCGTCGGCTACTTCTCGGGATCGAACGCGATGGTCGACACGCAGCCCGGCAGCACGGCCGGCCAGACGATCACCGTGACCCGCACGCAGAGCATCTCGAGCCTGCTCGTGCAGCTCGACGTCGGCGTGATCTACCAGATCACCGACAACGTCTTCTTCCGCATCGCGCCCGCCATTGCGTTCTCTTCGAACGGCTCGAGCACGGTGAAGTACAAGGCCACGAACGTGAACACGCCGCCCGAGCAGAAGGGCGACGGCAAAGCTTTCCAGTTCGAGCTCTCCTCCGGGTTCGGCGCGAACTTCTCACTCTGAGGGTGCGAGAGAAGACATGGCAGTCGTGAAGCGTGTGTCGCCCATCGAGGCGAAGAAGCTCGTCGACGAAGAGGGTTACGTCTACGTCGACGTGCGCTCGATTCCCG
>JBKJQC010000785.1:0-2730 GCA_046593995.1 Polyangiales bacterium | reverse complement strand
AGGGCGAAGAGCGGCTAGAGCGAGGCACCGGGCGTCGTGAATTCGTGAAGTATGCGGCGCGTGCACCTGCGCTAGCTGGGCGCCAACGCCCTTGCCATCTGCGGCGGGTGGCGACGCAGAATGAACGCATGTTCCCGATGCAATTCCGGACTGCGCCGCATGGCACCGATCGCTATGGCCGCCCCTGGTACCCGCTCGATCAGACGCGCGGCCTCGCGGAGCACCAGAGCTTCGATCTCGTGGGGGCCGCGCAGTCCTCGGGATATCTTGGCCAGGTGGGTGAGGCGATCGTCGATCGGGTCGCCTCCCTCGTGAGAACCCTCGCCGGCGAGCGGCGGCTCGACATCATCGAACTCGGTGGGGGTGACGGCATCCTCTTCGATCGGGTGCGCCACGCAGCACGCTCCTACATCAACATCGAGCCAGGGGACATCGAGCTCACGCCCGAGGCCCTCCGCCGGCTCGCCGATCCGCTGTATGGCAGTGTCCGTTGCTCCGCCGAGGACGTTCCGCCCGCCGACGCGTCGGCCGACATCGTGCTCGCGGTCGCCTCGATCGATCACGTTCCCGACCCGGCGCGAGCGCTCGCGGAGGCGGCGCGGTGTCTGCGTCCCGGAGGGTACATGATCGTGACGCTGAACAACCGGCGGTCGTGGTGGAAGATCCTGCTCGGGCGGACGGCGTACCTCGCGCGACGCGAGCGCGCCATCGCGGCCGAGCACTCTGTGCTGTGGTCGCTCCGGGACTGTCGCGAGCAGGTCGGCCGCAGATTCAGCATCGTTGATGCGTCGTCGATGATCCATTGGCCGTACGTCCCGGTCGTCTGGCGCGCGATGCTGCCGCTCACCTCGCTCGTTGGTCCTCGCCTTGCTCCCGCTCTCGGCGGGCATTCCGTCGTCATCGGTCGTGCTTGGTAGAGTTCCGGCGTGTCTGACGCACGTGTCCTCGTCACCGGTGGCGCCGGTTTCATCGGTTCCCACCTGGTCGATCGACTCCTCGACGACGGCGCGACGGTCACGGTCCTCGACGACTTCTCGACGGGCCACGAGCGGAACCTGCGCGATCGTCGCGACGACCCGCTCCTTCGCGTCGTGAAGGGGGACGTGCGCGATGCCGCAGTCGTCGACCGGCTGGTCGAGCGAGCGTCCACCGTGTACCACCTCGCGGCGGCCGCCGGCGTGAAGTACATCGTGACCGATCCGATCGGATCGATGGCTACGAACGTCCAGGGCACCGAGCACGTCCTCGCCGCCGCGGCGCGGGCAGGCGCGCGCGTCGTCGTCGTCTCCTCATCCGAGGTCTACGGCAGGAGCCCGGCGGTACCGTTCCGCGAGGACGCCGACCGGGTCCTCGGCCCGACCTGGATCCATCGCTGGTCGTACTCCTCTGCGAAGGCGCTCGACGAGCATCTCGCGTTCGCCTACGCGGACCGCGGCCTCGCCGTCTCCGTCGTCCGCTACTTCAACTGCTACGGGCCGCGTATCGACGAGAACGGCTACGGCACTGTCGTGGCGCGTTTCGCCAGGCAGGCCCTCGCGAGCCGGCCGCTCACCGTACACGGTGACGGTCGCCAGACGCGCTCGTTCACGTACGTCGCCGATACCGTCGAAGGCACACTCCGCGCGGGCACGGTGGAGGCAGCCCTCGGCGGCGTCTACAACATCGGCAACAGCCGCGAGATCTCGATCCTTGCCCTCGCGGAGCTCATCCGGGACATCGCCGGGTCCCCGTCGCCGATCGAGCTTGTCCCCTACGAAACGACCTATCCCGCAGGATTCCAGGACACTCCGCGCCGCATTCCGGACACGCGTCGCTCGCAGGAGGTCCTCGGCTTCACCGCGGGCGTGAGCCTCGAGGACGGTCTCGCCCGGACGCTCGCCTGGTGCCGCGAGCACTACCTGCTGGACCTCGCGAAGTAGGTGAAGTTTCTGATCACGGGGGGAACGGGCTTCCTCGGCCGTCGGCTCGCGCTTGCGCTCCGCGGTTCGCACGAGGTAGTGCTCGGTGGACGAAATAACAAGCAGAACTTGTTCGCTGAGCGGTTCACTGGTTGTAGGGTCGTCCCGCTTGACGTGACCAGCATCGAGTCGGTGCGCGATACCGTCGTGACCACACGACCGGACGTGATCATCCACGCGGCGGCCACGAAATTCGTCGATCGCGCCGAGCGCCAGCCTCTGGAGTGCGTTGATGTGAACGTCCTCGGATCACAGAACGTTGCTCGCGTGGCTCGTGAACGAGGCGTCGGGGAGGTCATTGGGATCTCGACTGACAAGGCAGCGCCTCCAGTCCGCAATACCTATGGGCTTTCGAAGGCGATCATGGAGCGGATGTTCTGTGCGATCGACGACCCGCAAGGGACGCGGTTCACGTGTGTGCGATATGGCAACGTCGCGTGGTCCACGGGCTCCGTACTCCCCATCTGGAAGCACATGCACGAGCAGACCGGTGTGATCGGTACAACGGGACCCGAGATGCGTCGTTTCTTCTTCACAGTGGACGAGGCGGTGGTGCTCGTGCGGACTGCTATCGAGCTCATCGGCGACGTAGGGGGTGGCGTTCTGGGCCGCACCATGCGCTCGGCGCAGATCCGGGACATCTTGGAGCTCTGGATCGCGCGAAAGGGTGGCCGGTGGGAGCAGATCGAGGGCCGTCCGGGGGAACGCGATGACGAAGTCCTCATTGGCGAGCAGGAGCTGCCCTTCACACGTGCGTTTGACCACGGCGGGG
>JBKJQC010000643.1:0-5995 GCA_046593995.1 Polyangiales bacterium | reverse complement strand
GCCGTTCTTCGCATTCGGCGCCGTCTGCGCGATGGAGCTCCTCGCGCGTCACGGCGCGCCGCGCCCGCTGCTCCGCGGAATCGCAGGCGGCCTCGCGATCGCGTCGGTGCTCTCGATCGGTCTCACGGGGATCATCTACAACTCGCTCCCCGAGCACGTGAGCCGACCGATGCAGCAGTTCGCGCTGCCGATGGCGCGGACCGGCCACGTGCCCCACCACTTGCTCGAGTGGTTCGACGTGCAGTCGATCGCGGTCTGGTACGTCGCTGCGGCGTGCCTCTTGCTCGCGCCGCTGCTCGGCGGGATCCTCCGTCTGCGCACGCGCGTGCTCCCTTGGCTCGGGCAGCTCGCGGTGCTCGCCTTCGTGCTCTGGGCCGGTCTGCGCCCCGCGCTCTCCCCACCGGATCCGACCGTCGACGACTTCAACGCGCGCGGCTTCATGGGCGAAGGATGGGAGCCGCCCGGCCGCGACCGTCTGACCAAGCTGCGCGCGCTCGCCGAGACCTCGGACGATCCCTGCCTCTGGATGCGTCTCGCGACCATCGAGCGAAAGGCCCGCCTCACGTCGGAGGCCGATCGCGACGAGGCCCGCGTCGCGGGCAAGCCGATCGCGCACTGCAAGCGCGTCTGGTTCTAAATCACCGGTCGCAATTCTCGAAAGCGTATCGATCGATTGAACACGGAGGCACGGAGGCACGGAGATCGGAGAAAACAGGAGCCGGGGAGTCGAGAAGGAGTTTCAGAGTCTGCCGATCTCGGCTTCCACCAAAGCCTCCCCGTTTCCCCGTCTCCCTGTTTGTTCTCGGAGAGCGGCGACGCGAAGGTAGCGACGCGCGACGACGACGTGTCGGAGACGATCGGCAGACTCTCGAACCCCCGTACCTCCGTGCCTCCGTGCCTCCGTGTTCAATCCGATCGGCGGTCGGGCGAACCGCGACCGAGGCCGCGGAAGACGAAGCCGTGCTTCAGCGCATCGGCCGCCTCGACCACGTGTCGGCCGTCGACGAGGACCGGGGTCCGTAGCGTCGTGGCAAGTCGCGCGAGATCGAGGTCGCGGTAGGCGTCGTGCGCGACCATGATCACGGCGACGTCGGCGCCCGCGACGCGCGCCCAGAGATCGCCCGCGTGAAGCTCCACCCAGGGGTCGTGGATCCGCAGCTCCGCGCCTCGGTATCGCAGGTGCTCGGCGAGGGCCTCGCTCGGGCTGTTCCGCGTGTCGCCGCTGTTCTCGAGGTAGGCGTAGCCGAGGATCGCGACCGTCGCGCCGGAGACGATCTTCCCGACCTCTGCGAGCGCGGCCTCCACCAGGTGCGCGACGTGCAGCGGCATCGTGTCGTTGCGCGCGCGAGCGGCGGAGATCACCTTCGGCTCGAAGCCCGGCGCGGCGCCGTGGACGAGGAGCCAAGGATCCTTCGGGATGCACTGCCCGCCGACGCCCGGACCGGCGACATGGACGTCGCGGAAGGGACACTGGTTGATCAGCTCCCGGACACGCCGGAAGTCGACGCCCGCCCCCTCGCACAAGAGAGCGAGCTCGTTCGCGAACGCGATGTTGACGTCGCGGTACGCGTTCTCGGCGGTCTTCACCAGCTCCGCGGTGGTCAGATCGGTGGCATCGAGCTGCCCCGTGACCACCGTGCGGTAGAGCGCCGTCATGAGCTCGGAGGCGCGCGCGTTCGAGCCTCCACAGACGCGCGAGAGCGCGCGCAGGTTCGCGAGGAGCTTGCCCGGCGTGATCCGCTCTGGGGAATGACCGAGGAGGAACCCTTCGTTCATCGCGCACCCCGACGCCTGTTCGAGGACGGGAGCGACGACCTTCTCGCAGGTCCCCGGCGCCACCGTCGACTCGATCACGACGAGCACGTTCGGCTTCATCACCTCGCCGAGCGCGTGACACGCTGCGCACAGCGCCTCGAAGCGCGGTCGGTGATCGCTCCCGACCGGCGTGTCGACCGCGACGAGCACGATGTCCACCTCGGCGAGGACGCTGTAATGTGTCGTGACCGCGAGCCGCTTCTCGTGCGTCACGCGGGACAAGAGCTCAGGGAGCTCTGGCTCCGCACCCGCGTGCGGGTACTGCCCAAGAGCGATCCGTTCGACGCGCTCGGCGTCGACGTCGACCCCCACCACGCGGAAGCCCGCAGTTGCGAGCGCCGTCGCGATCGTGATCCCGACGTAGCCGAGGCCGATCACCCCGACGCGCGCCTCGCGCGACGCGATCCGTTCGAGC
The DNA here is from genome assembly GCA_046593995.1 of Polyangiales bacterium. Lineage (GTDB taxonomy): Bacteria > Myxococcota_A > Polyangia > Polyangiales > JADJMO01 > JALHOE01. The sequence goes on along the minus strand of JBKJQC010000643.1, from coordinate 3,765 downwards.
AGGTTCATGGCTACGCCGGGAGGTCGGCGTAGAGCTCCGAAGCCGGGAAGCTCACGTCGATGCTGCGAAGCTCGGCGTTCGCATCGGCGACCGCCTCGTGAAAGGTCCACGTGCCGTTCGGACCTCGTTCGTACCACTCCACACGCGCCTCGTGCTGCGTCACGAGCACGTAGGTCTCGAGCGAGGCGATCGAGCGGTAGTGCCCGAACTTCGCTCCGCGGTCGTAGGCCTCGGTGTCGTCGGAGAGCACCTCGATCAGCACGCGAGGATTGAGGATCGTCGCGCTGTCTTTCGGGTGACGCTCCGGCGCGCCGCAGATGATGCTCACGTCCGGGTAGGTGTAGAGACCGGTTTTCGGAACGTGGATCCGCAGGTCGGAGGGATACGGTTGGCAGGGCTTTCCGCGTAGCTGCCCCGTGAGTGTGAAGATCACGTTTCGCACGATCCCGTTGTGACGGGGCGAAGCGCCCGCCATCGCGACGATCACGCCGTTGACGAGCTCGCTCTTCGTCTCGGCCGATCGTTCGCGCGCGAGATACTCGTCTTCCGACACCCGATTGAACGACTGCACGAGAGGAACCGTAGCACCGCCGCGCGCGGCGTCAGACCAGCCCGAGCGCCGCTTCCGTCGCGTCCCACGCGGCCGTCGCACCCTCCGCATCACGCGCGCAGGCCGGCAACGGCAGCTCGCGCAGGTGATGATCGAACACCTTGCCCTGCGTGCTCGCGGGCTCTGCGACGGTCGCGAGCCACACCAGCGGCGCGGCGCCGATCTCGACCGAGTGGAACATCACTGGCGCGATCAGCTTCGCGAGCGCGTTCGTCACCGGGCCCATCTGGTTCACGTTGTCGGTGAGCGTCATCCCGGGCATGCCGCCGCTGAAGCTCACGCCCTCGGACGGAGTCCCGACGACCTTGCGCGGGAACGCGTTCATCATCAGCCCCATGAGCACCTTGCTGTTCGGGCTCGCCATCGCGCTGGAGAGCGGCTTCTTCGGCGATGCCACCAACATCTCCAGGGCAGGGCGCACGAACGGGTTCCGATGGATCTCGGAGAAGGTCGCGACGATGCGGGCATCGTCGGCGAACACCGACGACGCGAGCAGCCGATGCACCAGCAGGAAGTGCCCGAGGTAGTTCGAGGCGTAGGTGTGCTCGTACCCCTCGCTCGTGAGGCGGAAGGGCGCGCCGAAGACGCCGGCATTGAGGAACAGGTAGTCGATCTTCTCGGCGGCCAACGTGCGCGCGAACGACGCGACGGAGCCGGTCCCCACGCGGAGCGTCGAGAGATCGCACGCACGAACCTCGCAGCGTCCACCGAGCTCCGCCGCCACAGCCTGTCCCTTCGCAACGTTCCGCGCCGGGATGACCACCCGCGCGCCGCGCAGCGCCATCACGCGCGCGACCTCCTTGCCCAATCCGCTCGTCGCTCCGGTGACGACGGCCGTCTTGCCGGTGAGGTCCGACCCTTCGGTGATCGAGGCTGCGGTATTCTTCATGGGTCCTAGAACAAGTTCGCTCACGAAATGATGGGAAACGCGCTACCATGCCCGACCGATGGCGGCGGGTGGCAAGAACATCGAGGTCAAGGTTGGCGCGCTGATCCTCGTCTCGATGATCCTGCTCGGCGGGTTCATCATCGTGATGGGTGGTCTGAGCGTCGCTCGCGTCTACACGCTGTACGTCGACTTCGACAACCCGGCTGGCCTCCAGGTGGGCGCCCCGGTGAAGATCGCCGGCGTGAAGGTCGGCAAGGTCGACAACCTCGAGTTCCGCGGCAACAAGCCGGATCCGAAGGTCCCCTGGCGCTCGCTCGTCCGCGTGAAGCTCTCCATCGAAGAGAAGATCCGCGACGCGATCCGCGAGGACGCCTCCTTCGTCATCACGACCCAGGGGGTCCTCGGCGAGCCCTTCATCGCCATCCTCCCCGGCGATCCCGAGAAGCCGCAGATGCCCGAAGGATCGATCCGCCAGGGCAAGGACCCCCCGCGACTCGACCTCTTCCTCGCCCAGGCGTCGGACCTCCTCGGCCTCGCGCACAAGGCGCTCACGCGCGAAGACGGCCCGCTGCAGGACATCGCGAAGCACGGCGCCTCGATGATCAAGGGGATCGACCTCCTCCTCATCGAGAACCGCGACACGATCACGCGCATCACCAAGAACACCGAGAAGCTCTCGGCCGCCGCCGTCGACCTGGTGAACGCCACCAAAGAGAAGATCGACGGCCCGCAGGTGAAGCGCATCCTGCACAACATCGACGTGACCTCGGCGGCCCTCGCGAAGGACACCGGTCCGCTGCTGAAGCAGACGCAGCAGACGCTCGCCCACGTCGACGAGATCGCGACCGACACGCTCAACCCCGAGACACGCGCGAGCATCAGGAAGACGATCAAGGAGGTCGAGGCGATCGCCCTGACCGCCAACAAGACGGCGACCGACGTGCAGGCGATGGTCAAGCACGTGAAGTCCGGCCAGGGCACCGTGGGCGCGCTCTTGATGGACGAAGAGATCTACGACGACCTCCAGGAGATGCTTCGCGATTTGAAGCACAATCCCTGGAAGCTCTTCTGGCGCGAGTGAAGCTCCTCGCGCGACTTTCGCCCACCATCGTCCTTCGCGGACCGTTTCGTTGGTCCGAGGCGTGGTGGCCGATCGGTGCGGCGCTCTTCAGCCGCGCGGTGCTCGCGGCGCTCATCTTCTGCGTTCGTCACGACGTCCCGCTACGCCCGGGTCACGCCACCACCCGCAACCCGTTCCCGAACAGCCTCGTCGTCGAGAGCCTGCTCCGGTGGGACGCCGGGTCGTACGTAAAGATCGCCGACGCAGGCTACACCGGCGACGGCCTCGAGGCGTTTTTCCCCGTGTATCCCGTGATGATGCGGACGCTCGGCAAGGTGGTGGGCGACTCCGTCACAGCCGGTCTGCTCATCTCCAACATGGCGTTCCTCGTCGACGCCGTCCTCATCTACATGCTCGCCCGTACGGCCCTCTCCATCACGGCGAGCCAGCGAGCCGTCGCGCTCTTTGTCTTCCATCCCGCCACGATTGTCCTCTCCTCGGTGTACACCGAGTCGTTGTTCATTCTCCTCGCCGCGGGGAGCCTGCTCCTCGCGCGCAAGCAGCGCATCGTTCCCGCGGTGGGGCTGGCCGCGATCGCCACCGCCACCCGCATGCCCGGGGTCGCGTTGATGCCGGCGATCGCCCTTTATGCGCTGCGCGGTTGCGGTTTTCGGCCCCGCTTCGTCCGCGCGCACCACGTGCTCGGTCTGCTCGCAACGCTGGCGGTGCCGATCGGTTTGTTCTTCTTCGCGCTCCACCTCAAGCGAAAGGTGGGCGATCCACTCGCGTTCATCCACGCGGGCGCATTGTGGAAGCGGAGCCTCGCGCCGCCGTGGGCCGCGTTCCACAACTTCTTCGCCTACAACGGGCCGATCGTCGGCTTCAACTGGTGCGAGATGGTCATCGTCTCGATGGCGATCGTCGCCGCGGTCGCCGGGCTCTTTGTCCTCGAGCTGCCGCTGGCCGTCTTCACCATCGCGTCCCTGCTGATGCCGCTCTCGTCGAGCATCATCTCGTCGACGCAGCGCTACACCACGACCGCGGTCCCGCTGTATCTGGTCCTCGCGATCGCATCCCACCGAGCCATGCCGCGCCTGATGATCTTCGCGCTCTGGTTCGCGGCGTCGGCCTACACGGCGACGATGTTCATCCTCGGCTACTGGGCCGGCTAGAGCATTTTCGCTTCTGCCGATTGCCACGACGCGC
>JBKJQC010000528.1:0-2803 GCA_046593995.1 Polyangiales bacterium | reverse complement strand
CTGCCACAACCACGACAACTGCGTCCGCAACGGCCACTGGGTCACCAGCTCCTGGTGCAGCGACGAGCTCTCCTCCGCCACCGACGACGAGATGTACGCCCCCAACTGCGGACGCTCGTGAAATAGATTCGGTGAGACACGACGCCGATCGCTCCCCCGAGCGGTCGGCGTTTCGTTTAAGCTGGTCACGGACATGATGCTTCGTAGAGTCGCCGTGTTGCTTGCGCTCACGTGGTCCGCTCTCCTCGCGCCGGGCTGCCGCGGCTGCGACGGCGCGGGCACCGGTGCGGGGCCGTCGGGGAGCGCCTCGGTCGCCGCGACGCCCGCGGTCCCGGATCTCACGCCCGCCGAACGGACCGGCGCAGAGGACGCCGTGGTCGCGTACTACGCCGCGATCTCGGTGAAAGACTGCGCGGGCATGAACAAGCTCGCGATGAAGCCGCACACGCCGGAGGAGTGCCAAAAGATCATCGAGGACTACGTGGAGCACGGGACCAGGTTCGTTCGCGTCGACGAGGTCAAGCGCGACGGCCGCGATCCGAACGCGGTGATCGTGAAGATCATTTTGCTCTTCAAGGACAAGGATCACCCGACCCTGGTCCGCACGACGAAGGTGGGCGATGCCTGGCGCGTGCGGAACTAACCCACGGACGCAGTTTTCTGCGATGATCTGGACGACATGAGCACCTGGGAGCGGTGGCGGCCCGCAGCGATCGTCGTCGGCGGAACAATCCTCTTGATCGGCGGCATCATCCTCCTGGTCGGCAACCCGACGGCCGTCGAGCACCCGGAGACCGGCGTCGCGCCGACGGCGACGCCGATTGCCACGACGGCGGTGCCGACCGTCCAAGAACCAGTGCTCCCCCGTGTCGATGCGAGCGTCGCGCCGGACTCCGACATCGAGGACGTGAAGATCTACTTCATCACCTTGCCCGACGGCTTCCAGATCCCGCTGCCACCGGGCGTCACCGACGCGCAGATCCTGCCCGAGCCGGACGCCGAGCAGGCACAGACGCTCGAGTGGAAGCGCGACAAGGTCATTCGCATCCACACGGTCGTCACGGAGCGGGTCGGCCGCGTCGAGAAGGAGATCGCCGACCTCGAGAAGGACGGCAAGAAGGAGCAAGCCGCAGAGAAAAAGATCCTGCTCGCGCGTCTGAAGAAGCAGCTCGGGGACATGAAGACCGAGATCAAGGGCTACGAGGACCAGATCACCCAAGACGGCGGCACCATCAGCGGCGGCGCATTCGGAGCCGACGCGCAGTGACGTTGCGAGCCGCGGGCGTGCTCGCGATCGCGCTCGCCGGGTGCGCGAGCGATCACGCACCGTCGGTCACGCGTGCACGCGGCGCGATCGTGAACGGTACGCTGGCGACGGGCGATCCGGCGGTCGTCGCGATCGTGGGGCGACGGATCTCCTGCGCGCCGTCGGCGCTCGTGCCCTCGTGCACCGGTACGTTGATCGCGAAGCGCGTCGTGCTGACCGCAGCTCATTGCGTCGAGCCCGAGGCCGCCGGCGTGCTCTACGAGGTGTTCTTCGGCAGCGATACGAGCAAGCCGACGACGGGAACGTTCCGCGTGGTCACCGCGACACTGCGGCATCCGAAGTTCGATCCCAAGACCCACGCTTACGACATCGCGCTGATGCGACTCGCCGACGAGGCGGACGCCGAGCCCGTCACACTCGCAACGTCGGGCGATGCGCTCACCGTCTCGGCAGCGACTCGCGTCGTCGGTTTCGGCCTCACCGAGGATCCCATCGTCACGCCGGGCACGAAGCGCAGCGGCACCATGGAGATCACCGCCGTCGACGAAGCGAGCTTTCGTACGAAAGCTGCCCCGTCGATGTCGTGCCGCGCGGACAGCGGCGCTCCCGTTCTCGCGATGGTGGGCGGCAATGAGGTCGCCGTCGGTGTCACGGCGAGCGGCGACCCTGCATGTCGCGCGTATGCGTTCAACGTCCGCGTCGATGCGATCCGCGATTTCATCGACGGCTTCGTCGCCGAGACCGCGACGACGCCGAGCGGTCCACCGTCGGGAACCATGAGCCCGGAACAGATCTGCGAGAGCCCGTGCGCGGTGAACGCCGACTGTCCGGCGGGTCTCCAGTGCCAACCGACGGAGACGGGGCAGCGTTGCATCCTCGCGGGCGTGCTTCCCGGCAATTTCACCGCGCAGTGCGGTCCCGGCAGGCGCGCGTGCGAGGCCGGAGCGACGTGCGCCCGACTCTGGTCGGACGGCGACTTCGCGTGCCTCTGTCATCGTCCGTGTGCGACCGGGCCGAAGCCACCGCCGGTGGACGCCGGGCCGGCGATCAATCCGAATCCGCTCCGCGCGGGCGGCGGCGGATGCAACACGACCCACGGTCCGTCGTCCGGAGCCTGGGTCGCGCTCGTGCTCGCGCTGCTGCTACGGCGGCGACGCTCGTCACGGCACGGCGCAGGTGTTCGCGAATCCGCCCTCGTCGGTCGTGCAGCCCGCGTGGCACCCGTAGCAGCGCGGCGTGTCGCGTCCGATCACCTCGCGGCTCGGAGCGATCCGCTCCCACGACCAGTCGAGCGTCGTCGGTGAGGAGCCCTTCGCGAGCCGCTTCATCACGGTCCACTGCTCGATCGGCCCGGCGCACGTCACGTCGGAGGTGTCGTACTCCTCTTTGAGCACGATCGCTCCGACGGGGAACTCCGTCGCACGACTCGCATACGGCGCGAACGCCGCGGGATCGGCGAGGATGCGCACGCGACGAAGATCGTGCTCGCTGCTCTGGCGGCAGTTGCGCACTTCCTTGTACGTCGACGCGTAACTC
>JBKJQC010000474.1:0-4428 GCA_046593995.1 Polyangiales bacterium | reverse complement strand
GTTCGACCCATCGACCCATCGACCCATCGACCCATCGACGTGCGTCCACTGACGCGACCGTTCGACCGAGATCGAACCGCGGCGACCTCCAACCACTGTCGCCCACATGACTGTGTCTCACACGCGTGACGCCAAGCACCCGGAAAATCCGCCGAGAATGCGAGTTTTCTACTAGATCGAGGTTCGGCACGACTGTGGCTAATGAGACTGTTCGTGACGCCACTGCTTGACCATCCCGTTGTTGCGCTTGCACACTGGAATGCAGTGGCTGCCCAGAGTCCGCGCAGCGCGCCCTCCGAGTTCGGAGGACGTGCGACTCGACCCGCTTCCCGCAAGGGACGCGGAGGACTGCTCCGCGATCTCGGCCGAGACCGACGCGGGGCAATCATGACGGAGTACGTCGTCCTCGTCGGGACGATGGGTTTGGCGGTCGTATTCGCCATCATGACCGTCGGCCCGAAGCTCGTGAACGATTTCACCCGCGCGCGGAACATCACCGCGAGCCCGATCCCCTGACCACGTAGTGCTCTCGAAGAAGGAACCACCGAACATGAACAAGCTCTCGCTCATCGCCGCCAACAAGCTCGTCCGCGACAACAAGGGAGCGAACCTCGTCGAGTACATCATCCTCGTCGGCGTCATCGCCCTCATCGCCATCGCCGGCTTCAAGATGTTCGGCACCAAGGTCCAGGAGAAGGTCGAGCAGCAGGCCGGATCCGTCGGCGGCATCAACGGCACCGCGAAGTGATGCTCTACTGCCAGCCGTGAGAGGCTGGAACTTCTTCCTCGCGGTCGCGACGGTGGTCGCGATCGCGGGTGCGTGGTTCGACTGGCGTTCCGGTCGACGGGTCGGGGAAGTCCCGCCCGAAGAGGGCGGCGCCGTCGGTGAAGGCATGGAGGGAGAAATCCCGAACGCCCTCACCCTCGGCGTACTGGCGGTCGCACCGCTCGGTCACTTCGTCTGGGGCTACAGCGTCGGCGGCTTCCGCGCCGGGCTCGAATGGGCGGGCTTCTCCGTATCGGGAGCGCTCCTCTGTGGCTTCGTCCCCCTCATGCTCTGGCGCTCCGGCGCGATGGGGGGAGGCGACGTGAAGCTGCTCGCTGCGATCGGCGCCGTGATGCGGCCGCTCGTGGGGATCGAAGCCGAGTTCTACGCGTTCGCGGCGGCTGCGCTCATCGCACCCGCGCGACTCGCCTGGGAGGGAAAGCTCCTCCGCACACTCGGCAACACGCTGGCTCTGGTCGTGAACCCTCTCTTGCCGAAGGCGAAACGGAAGGAGATCTCGCGAGAGACGATGACCTGGTTCCGGTTCGGACCCGCCATCGCGCTCGGTACTCTCATCGCGGCACTGCTCCACTGGCAGCTCGGATCCCCGACGCTGCCCTGACACTCCCCGACACGACAGACGGGATGACACGAACACCATGAGCTCCGTCGCCGAGACCTGCGAGACGACCGACCGCGCCGAGCAACGGGCGCGCGTTGGTGGTCACCGCGGTCTCGCGCGCGCCATCCGAGATAGGCGGGGCGCGATCTACGTCGAGTTCCTCATCGTGTTCATGCCGCTGTTCGTGCTGTTCATGTCGCTCGTGCAGTTCGCCTTCGTCCAAGTCGCGAACCTCGTCACGAAGCACGCCGCGGTGACCGCCTGTCGCGCGGCGATCGTCGTCCTCCCCGACGACCCCGATTTCTACAACAAGGTGGCGGTCAACAAGCCTGCCGGCGAGCGCCGCGCGCTGATCGAAGCCGCCGCCCGCGCGCGCCTCCTGGCCGTCTCGACGATGCCGGACTTCGTCATGAAGTTCCCCTCGAGCCCCGGCGGCGACGACGACAAGGCGTCGTTCGCGAACGACGACGTCGTCCGCGTGCGCATCGAGTTCGACTACCGCTGCAAGATCCCGATCGGCAACCGGTTCGTCTGCAACGTGCTCACCCAGAAGAAGAAGCTCAAGGCCGAGGCGGCGCTGCCGCTGCAGGGCGCGGGCTACGAGTACACGCCATGACCCGAACGCACGCACCCGGTTTCGCGCGAGACCTCAGAGGCGATCATCGGGGCGCGGTGCTCCTGATCAGCGTGTTCATGGCGTCGTTCCTCGTCGGCGCGCTCTGGTACATCATCGGCATCGGCGACGCGGCGATCTACCGCCAATACGTGCAGGACGGCGCCGACGCGATCGCGTTCGGCAGCAGCGTCTACCACGCGCGCGGAATGAACATCATCGCGCTGATCAACCTCGTGATGGCCGCGGTGCTCGCGGTGCTCGTCGCGTTCAAGATCGGCCAGCTCATCCTCCTCGCTGCGACCGCCATCGCCTGCTCGAACCCGTTCACGGCGGCGCTCTGCCCCCCGCTCCTCAGCACCCACGTGCCGTACAACAACTTCCTCACCAAGGTGGAGAAGGTCGTCGATACGGTCCTCAAGGTCCTCTACCAGACGTCGAACGCAGTCGCGGTCGGCATGCCGTGGGTCGCCGAGGGCAAGGCCATCGTCGTCGGCCAGCAGTACAAGCCGACCGTCGACGGCGGGTTCATGGTGAGCATCTCGCTCATCCCCGGTCAGGTCGAGAACGCGGTCGGCGGCCTCGTCGCGAAGAACAAGAACGCGACCGGCGGGGGCGCTCCTGGCTCCGGCGGCGCGGCGCCTGCGGGTACCGGCAGCGTCGACACGAAGAAGAGCAAGGACGGCATGCGCTGGGGCCTCCCCGTGCAGGACGACGAGTTCAAGAACCTCTGCGGCAAGGCCGGAGAGATGGTCGGCGAGATCATCTTCAAGCCCTTCGGCATCATTCCCGGCCTCGGCGGGGTCGCCGGCGCCGTCGGCAAGTTCGCGGGCGGCATCGGCAGGGGGCTCGCGAAGACGTTCCCCGGCTACTTCTGCGGCGACATGGCCGACGCAGGGAAGAGCATCAGCGACAAATTCAAGAAGGACGCCCTCGGAAGCGCCGACGCCAAGGCGAAGGAGATCTGCGAGAAGCAGAAGAAGGCCAACGACGACGCCGCGGACAAGGCGAAGAAGGACAAGGCGCCGGCGCCCGATCCCTTCAACATGCCGAACTGCATCAAGGCGATCGACAACGCCTCCGGCGCCCTCGGCAAGCCTGGCGGCCCGAGCATGGGCGCTAACAAGACCTCGAAGAAGGTCTACGATCCCGCCGTCCTCGGCGACGACTACTTCGCGATCTGGGCCTTCGACTGGGGCAACCTCGACGATCAGTCCGACGCCGGCAAGGGCGTGAACATCGCCGCCTGGAACAAGGCGAAGGCAGCCGGTCCCAACATCTTCAGCAAGATCGGCATCACCAAGGCCGAGTTCTACTACGAGCCCCGCAGCGGCGGCCCGACGCGCTGGGGCAAGAACTGGGACGAGAGCAAGCCCTTCGCGAAGTCGCAGGGTGGCGGCCTCGCGGACGAGGCGATGTGGAACATGCGCTGGCGCGCGCGCCTCCGCCGCATCCGCCTCCCCATCCCCTCGGTCGGCGCCATCCTCGCCTCCAAGGTCGGCAGCAAGATCAAGGTGCCGATCATCGGCGACATGCTGAAGTACCCCATCGGACAGCTCGGTGAGCTCATCGACGACAAGGTCGGCGACGTGATCGGCGCAGTGACCGGCGGCGTCATCGCCCACTGATGCGAGACATCGACTCGATACACTCACAGATACACTCACAGATACACGGACAGATCATGAGCACCCCCCTCCGACCCCAGAAGCCTCGCCCGAATCCGTGGCGATCGGCGCGCGCGCGAACGCGACGAGCGTCGCGCGCAGGCGAGCGTGGCGCGGCGATGGTCGAGGGCGTGGTCGCGATCCCGTTCTTCCTCCTGATGCTCGCGTGCATCGTCTACGTCGGGCGACTCTACGAGACGAAGATGCGGGTCATGCGCCTCACGAAAGAGAGCGCGTGGAACTACGCGATGTGCAACTGCGGCGACAAGGGCGACGCGCCTTCGACGGCCTGTCGTGCGCCGGAGGGCTTCGCCGCCGGGTCGGGCGGCTCCGAGTCGGCCAAGCCCGAGGGGTTCGACTCCTCGGAGATCGCCAAGGGGGGCGCCGGCAAGGGGAGCGACAACGCGTCGCGCAAGTTCGGTTCGTCCCTCGCCTCGATGGAGACTCAGATCACGGCGGATCGTTTCGTCGGATCGTTCACGAAGACCGTCTCGAGCCACACCAAGGTGATGTGCAACGAGCGGCCGCTCGACGGTGATCTCGATGGCTGGGCCGGCGCCGCGATGGACGCGGTCAAGAAGTGGTGAAGCCATGAGCGAGCAGCCCCCCCCCACCCCCGAGGCGAAGAGCCTTTCTCGCGGACGAGAGCGCCGAGCGAGCGTCACGCTGCGCGACGTCCTCGTCGGCCGCATGGTGTCGTGGACCGGGAGGATGGCGCGGATCACGATCTACTTCGTGTTCGTCGCCGGTCTGCTCGCGC
>JBKJQC010000284.1:0-7943 GCA_046593995.1 Polyangiales bacterium | reverse complement strand
CGCGCCGCCGCGACGGTTCCTGCGTGCATGAAAAAGACTCTTCTCCGTGCCTCCGTGCCTCCGTGTTCAATCTTCGTCGTGGTCGTCGTGGTCGTCGCGGTCGCCGCGGCCGTCGCGTGCAAGAGGGACGAGCCGACGCCGGCGACGCTGCCGGGGGTGGGGAAGCCTGCGGCGTCCGTCGCGCCGCCGGCGATGTCGGTGCAGACGCCGAGCTGGTATCCAGGGCAGCGCATCCCGAAGGAGTTCACCTGCGACGGCGAGGAGAAGTCGCCGGAGATCGCGTGGACGAACCCGCCACGTGGGACCAAGTCTTTCGTGGTCGTCGTCGACGATCCCGACGCGCCGGGCGGCACCTTCTCGCATTGGATGCTGGCGGACATCGGACCCGGGTCGACGCACCTCGAGGAAGGCGCGAGCGAGGTCTCCGTCGGGAAGACCTGCAAGAACGACTTCGGGAAGCCGAAGTGGGGCGGACCGTGTCCGCCGCAGGGCAAGGGAGAGCACCGCTACTTCTTCCGGCTCTACGCGATCGACGTCGCGCGACTCGGCGTCGAGGACGGCTGCTCGCGGCCCGAGCTCGAGAAGGCCATGGACGGCCACGTCCTCGCGAAGGTCGAGACGATGGGCACCTACGCGCGCCCATGAAGCGGGCTGCGCATGAATGGGCGCGTGCACTTGTCGCGGGTGCGCTCGTCGCGACCTGCGCCTGCGACCAGGGCGCCGTGCCCGTTCGAACCGATGCTTCGCACGCGCCCTCGAGCGCGCCCGTCGGCCCACCCGCAGCGAACCTGCTTCGTCCCCACGTGCTCGCGCCCGATGGCGAGGCGATCCGCACCGACGTGGTCGTACGCGTCGTCGTCGCGCAGGACTGCAGCGAAGGAGACAAGCTGAAGCCTTGCGCGCACATCGAGATCGAGAACGCGGGGAACACGTCGATCGATCTCGCGGGCGCGCTGGTCGTCCAGCGGCGGCTCGGCGAGAAATGGCTCTTCACGCTGGGCAAGAACGGCACGGGCCAGTGCGGGACTCCTTCGTGGAATGTGTGTCGCACGCTCCATCCGCGCGAGCGCCTGACGCCGTCGCCGTGGATGGGTTGGACGTGCGCCTCGCAGTGCATCCCCTCGTGTCGCTCGAACTCGCCGGAGGAGGACGGCGAGTATCGCGTCGTCCTGCGCACGTGCGACGAGAAGACGACCTTCGTGGGGGTGCCGTTCGCCTGGAAGGCGGCGCGCTGAACCGGGTGTCGCCTTCTCAGGCGAGCGCGCCGCGCAAGACCACGTCGATCAGCTGCTGCACGATCGCGCGGCGGTGCTCGGGATCGCGCAGGCTGACGCCCGACACGCGCTCGCGGTGCGCGTCGACCTGCAGCAGCCCGGAGAGCGTGAGGTAGAGGAGCGCTGCGGGCGTCATCGGCTCGACGCCTTTTCGGAGCAGGCCGGCCGTCTGGGCTGCGCCGAAGAACGAGGCGAGCGTCACGCTGAACTGATAGACGGAGCGCTCGACGTCCGGACCCCAGTGCTCGGCCGCGTTCGCGTCGCGAAGCAGGATCGTCACCATGTCGAGATCCTCGAGGTGGAGCTCGAGGAGCTCGGTCACGATCTGCCCGAGTCGCAGCTCGAGCTCTTCGCGGGTCTTCGGCGCGACGGCGAGTCGCTCGAGCGCGGCGAGACGCGTCGTCCCGAACCCGGCGACGCAGGCGCGGTAGAGCCCCTCCTTGCCGCCGAAGTGATGGTTGATCATCGCGCTGCTGACGCCGGCCTCGGCGGCGATCTCCGCGACCGAGACGCCGTGCAGCCCGCGCCGCGCGAAGAGGCGCTTGGCGGCGTCGACGAGGCTCGCGCGTGTGCGCTCGGGGGTGCGCGGGATCGGCTTCTTCTTCCGAGCGCGCGTGACGGGACGGATCATGTCGGCGCTCTCACGTTCGAGCGCGCGAGGGTAGCGACTTCCCGGCCCATCGACCGGACCAAGAGCACGGACTCCACCGCGGCGATCACGAGGCATCCGAGGCCGATGCCGATCGCGTTCCAGGCGAGCCACGGCGGGACCGAGCCGGCGTGGAGCTCGGTCGGGAGCGATCCGAGCCCGCGGCCGAGCACGAGGAACGAAGCGCCGACGGCGCCGCTCGCGGTCGCGCCGATGACGTGGATCAGGTACTCGAGCCGCGGCACTCCGCCGAGCGACGCGCGGCTCGCGTCCTCGAGCCAGACGTCGAGGAGGTTGTTCGCGAAGTCGAGCACCAAGAGCGCGGCGACCGCGTGGAACCATGCGCCGCGCGGCTCGTAGTGCGCGAGGAGCAGGGCGACCGCGCCGATCAGGACGCTGCGCGCGATGTGCGTCCCGGTCTCGGCGCGTGACGCCGGCCGGGAGAAGAGCCGGAACTTCCAGAGGTGGAAGTAGAAGACGTCGAACACGCCGAGCGGGGCCGCGATCGAGAGCACCAGCAACGCGACGTACGACGCGCTCACGAGGCGTCCTCCAGCCCGAGCTCGCGACGCACGTCGAGGAGTGGACGCGCGAAGTGATCGCGCCAGTCGATCCCTAAGAGCCGCTGCGCGCGCTTGCCGAGCGTCCACCCGCGCACGATCGCGTCGAGGCGAGCGTTTCGCTGCTCGTAGGCGTAGAGCGCCGTGTTCATCAGCACCGACGAGATCACGAACAGGGGCAGGTAAGCCCGTCCCTGCGCGAGGTAGAACGCCTGCAGGCCGACCTCTCCGGCCGCGTCGGTGTCGAAGTCGGTGAGCACGTGCCAGAGATCGTGCGTCTCGTAGTAATGCGCGACGACGTACTCGATGTCGCTCTTCGGATCGATGCGCGGGATGGCGTCGATCGAGAGCCCGCGCGTCCTCATCGCTTGGCCGTAGGCGCCGCCGAGCGTGTCCGGCGGCATCGCGAACGCGGCGAGGAGATCGGCGCGCTCGAGACGCAGTCGCTCGCGGATGGCACGCGCGCCGGCCGGCGCAGCGGCGAAGTCGTCGACCGCCGCCTTCTCGTCTCGCGCGGTCCGCATCTTCATCATGTGGTCGTTGATCTCGAAGACCTGCGCGAGGCGGTCGAGGTCGCCGGTCAGCTGCTTCATCGACCAGAGGAGGCGCACGAGATGAACGGGGTTCCGGAGCTCCATGCCGAGAGCATGGGGCCGGAGTCGCGCATTGTCAAACGTATGATTGACTAAGTGATGCGTTCGTTTGACTCTTGGCGACGCGCGGACCTGGTACCGTCCAGCGCCGTGAAGATCGGGATTCTCGGCGCCGGTGCGATCGGCTGTTTCGTCGGCGGGAGGCTGATCGCCGCCGGGCACGACGTCGTGCTGGTCGGACGGCTCGGCGAGGAGATCCGCGCGCACGGGCTCGAGCTCACCGACTACGCGGGCGGGCGGGTGAAGCTCGCGGCGAACGAGCTCCGGTACGTCTCGGAGCCGGATGCGCTCGCCGACGTCGACGCGGTGTTCGTCACCGTGAAGTCCGCTGCGACCGAAGCCGCCGCCCGCCCGCTCGCAACGATCCTTGCGCGGCCGACCTCGATCGTGAGCTTCCAGAACGGTGTCGCGAACGCGGCGCGATTGCGGTCGGTGCTCCCGGGGCACCCGGTGATCGCGGGCATGGTGCCGTTCAACGTCGCGCGCACCGGGCCGGGGCGCTTCCACAACGGCACGAGCGGACCGCTCGCGATGGAGGAGGGGGCCGGGGTGGCGGCGCCGATCGCGCGCGCGCTCCGCAGCGCCGGCTTCGACGTCGAGCTCCACCGATCGCTCGAGGCGCTCCAGTGGAGCAAGCTCGTGGTCAATCTCAACAACGCGGTCAACGCGCTCGGCGGCATCCCCCTCTACGAGCAGATCCGCGACCGCACCTACCGGCGCGTGATGGCGCTCTGCGTGCGCGAAGGGCTCGCGGTGTTGCGCGCGAGCGGGCACCGGGTGGTGCGCGTGGGGCGCATGATCCCGCAGGTCGCGCCGTTCGTCCTCGAGCTCCCCGACGCGCTCTTCCTCCGCATCGCGTCGGTGATGGTGAAGGTCGATCCCACCGCGCGCTCCTCGATGCTCGACGACCTCGAGCTGCGACGCGTGACCGAGATCGACTACCTGAACGGCGAGATCGTGCGGCTCGCCGACGCCCGCGGGATGCCGGCACCGGTGAACCGCAAGCTCACCGAGCTCGTGAAGAGGCGGAGCGTGCACGCGCGGGTTCGCCGCACATCCGGGCCGAGCAGCTGCTCGGGCTCGTCAGCCGTCAGCCCGCGTAGACCTCGTCCTGCTCGATGCGCGAGAGGACCCAGTCGAACTCGCCGGCGGTCACGTGTGCTTGGCAGTAATGGCAGTTTCCCGACTCTTCGATCTCGAGAGCGGCGCCGCACTTCGGGCACTCGGGCGTCGTCTTCGAGGCGCCGGTCGCGGACGCGCCGCGGATCAGCGTCCAGTACTCGGTGTAGTGCCGCGGGACCGTCTTGCTGCCGCCGACGACGTTGCCGTACGCGTCGACCGTGTAGTCTTTCGACGACGCGTGGAGGCGGACGGTGATCGCGTCGTAGTGGCGATCGCTCGTCGCGCGCACGGCTTCGATCTGCTTGGCGGTCGCGTCTTCGATCACGTTCTGGCGGTGCTGCCTCCGGTAGGTCTCGATCCAGTACGAGAAGTTCTGGAAGAGGCCGTCGGTGAGGAAGCCGCGCACGGGCTTCAGGTCGCGCGCCGTCCACGCCGTCTGCAGCTCGGTGAAGATCAGCTTCACGCGCGCGGCGAAGCGCGCCGGATCGAACGACGGATCCTTGGTGGCGAGCGCCGCGTACCCCTCCTGCAGGCGAGCGTCGAAGATCGTCGCGTCGTCGGTCCCCTCTTCCTCGGCGTCGCCGGCGAGCTCGGGGCCGCGTGATCCCTTCTCGAGGTTCGCGATGTGCGTGACCACCCAGTCGTGCGCGCCGGTGTCGAGGAGCTGCTGGCAGTGGCCGCAGGTCTTGTTCTTCATCGCGTCGAGGTTCGCGCCGCACGAGGGGCAGTCCCAGACGCGGAGCTTCTCGGGCGGTCGTGAGCGCGCGCCGAGATCGCGCTCGAACGTCCACTCGTCAACGGTCCAGTAGGACAACGTCCAGACCTCGCCCGACGCGCGCACCGTCTCTTCGGCGTAGTTCGCTTCGAAGCGCAGACGAACACGCGCGCGGCCCTTCTTCCAGCCGACGTCGACGTAGTGCACCGCGCCGACGATGATGGAGTGCACTCGCTTGACCGCGGCCGGATCGGTCTTCAGGAAGCCGCGCGCCTGATCGCCGAGCCACGGCGTGAGCTCGCGGAGCGCGCCCCCACCGGAAGAGCGCCCGCGCGCGTCGTGGGCGGCGGCATAGAGCCCGTACGCAAACTCTTCGAAGAGCACGACCGAGAAGTCCGGATCGTGATCGCGGAGCCCCTCGAGCTTGCGGCGGAGCGAGCCTCGCGGCGGCTCGACCACGCGCGGCGTATCTTCGATGGCACCGAACTCGTAGGCCTCCTCGGGGCGTCGGCGGAGGATCACGTAGAGGACGATCGCGCCGAACGGGAGCCCCAGCAGGAAGACCCAGCGCACCGCGCGGTCGGAGCTCGAGCCGCTCGTCACGGAGCTCGACGAGCCAGAACCGCTCGAGTAGCTCGAGCCGGAGTTGTACGAGCTGCCGGAGTTGTACGAGCTGCCGGAGTTGTACGAGCCGCCGCTCCCCGACGAGGACTTGTAGGTCGAGCCGGAGTTGGTCGACGACTTGTAGCTCGATCCCCCGCTCGACTTGTAGCTCGATCCGCCGCCCGAGCCGCTGCTCGACTTGTACGAGCTGCCGCTCTTGTAGGTGCTGCCGCCGCCGGGGCGCGCCTCGCCGTCGCGTGCGGCGAAGAGCACGGCGAACGTCAGCAACGCCGCGCCACGGCGACGCGGCATCATGCGGGCACGGCGTCGGCCGCGTCGCCGAGCTCGTTCACGTCGTCTTCGCCGCGGGGGAGTCGCTCGCCGAGGACCACGCCGAGCGCGAGGAGCCCGACCGGGAGGACCGACGCGTCCTGCGCGCCCTCTTCGATCGCGGCGACCGCGTTCGCGAGCGCCTCCTTCGCGTCGGCCTCCGAGAAGTGCGGCTCGATGCCGACGTCGGGGACGACCCTCGCATGACCTTCGAGCAGCGAGACGTAGACGAGCACGCCCCATCGTCCGCTCGTGCGCGAGACGCCCTTCTCGAAGAACGCCGCGTGCGCCGCGGTCGTCACCTGATCGTCGAGCCGCTTCTTCGAGGTGAGCAAGCGCGTCAGCCCCGGGCTCAGCGCCACGAGCAGCGCGCCGACCGCGAACGCCACCACGACGTCGAGCCCGAACATCCACAGCGGGAACTCGGTCGGGAGGTAGAGGAGGGCGGTCAGCGTGACGACGGCGAGGCCGAAGCCGAACGCGTAGGCGACGTCGCGATAGGTCCCCGAGCGCGGGCGCACTACGACCACGATCTCGGCGGCCGTACGTGCCTCCGCGTCGCGCACCGCGGCGGTGAGCGCTCCGGCGTCCACCGCTACAACCCGACCGGGTGCCACACCGTCTTCACCTCGAGCCAGGGCTCGATGAACGACAGTCCTTGCGCGTCGTCGCTCGCCCAGTCGTACTGGGTCGCGTCGCGGACCTTCACCCGCTTCACGTTGTCCGCGCCGGCGAGCGCGGCGTCGCGCGCGATCTCGGGCGTGACCGAGCCGCCGGTCCAGACGTCGAGCGCCTGGATGTCCATGTGCTTCGCGAGCTGCGGGACGAGCTCGCTGCGGAGGCCGGTGAGGACATTGACGACGCCGGCCGGGAGATCGCTCGTCGCGAGGCACTCGCACCAGATGATCGTCGTGCGGGGATCCTTCTCGGGCGCGGCGACGATGCAGCCGTTGCCGGAGACGATCACCGGGAGCACCGTCGAGACGAGCGTGAGGAGCGTCGCGCCGCCGCCGTCCGGAGGGACGACCGCGACGACGCCGGTCGGCTCGGGCGACGTCACGTTGAAGTGCGGGCCGGCGACGGGGTTCGTCGACGAGCAGAGGATCGAGATCTTGTCGGCCCAGCCGGCGTAGTAGACGACGCGATCGATCGCGAGATCGATCTCGTGCTTCGACTCGTCGGGGTTCACGCCGGCGGCGGTGCGCGCCTCGCACAGCTCGGCGCGGCGACCCTCCATCACCTCGGCGAGACGATAGAGCACCTGCCCTCGGAGGTAGGCCGTCTTGGCCCACCACGCGTGGTTGCCGGCCTTGGCTGCGATCACGGCCTCACGCGCGTCCTTGCGGGAGGCGCGGGAGATCTGCGTGACGCCGCCGGTGGCGCCGTTCTCGACGGCCATGGCGCGGCCGCTCTCGGAGCGCACGAACTCCCCCTTGATGAAGAGCTTGTAGGTCTTCTCGACCGGCAGACGATTGTCGGTGTTGTTCATCACGCCACCTCTCCCGGCGTGCCGAGGGACTGGCCATCGGCCAGGTAGGGCATCAAGCCTGCGCGCCCGCCTTCGCGACCGAAGCCGCTCTCCTTGAAGCCGCCGAACGGCGACGTCGGATCGAACTTGTTGAAGGTGTTCGCCCAGACGACGCCGGCCTTGAGGCGCTTCGCCATCCAGAAGACCTTCGCGGCCTTGTCCGTCCACACGCCGGCCGAGAGCCCGTAGTGCGTGTTGTTCGCCTTCTCGATCGCCTCGTCGGGCGTGCGGAAGGTGATGACCGAGAGGACCGGGCCGAAGATCTCTTCCTGGGCGACGCGATGGCTCTGCGAGACGCCGGTGAAGAACGTGGGCGCGAAGAAGTACCCCTTGGTCGGGAGCGCGCGCGAGCTCTGGTGGATCTCGCAGCCTTCGCTGACGCCGGCGGCGACGAGCTCCTGGATGCGCTCGAGCTGCATCTTCGAGTTGATCGCGCCGACGTCGGTGTTCTTGTCCATCGGGTCGCCGACGCGCAGGACCCTGATCCGGTTTTTCAGTTTCGCGATCAC
>JBKJQC010000272.1:0-2574 GCA_046593995.1 Polyangiales bacterium | reverse complement strand
CCGCCGGCCACGGCTCCGACGACGGCAAGGGGCGCTTCCGCGTCGTGATCACGCCGAGCACGTCGGAGCCGTGGCCGGCGGCTGCGTACCTGAGGCCGGGTGTGCGAACGCACGGCTGGGCGATGCTTGGTCGCGTGCGCCTCGGATACGAGTTGTGGCGGCAGTTCAATGGTTTCCCCCCGGTGGTCGCGCCGCCGAGCGGATCCGCGGCCAACAAGGAGATGAAGTGATGTTCAAAGCGTCGTTGCTGACAGTGGTGCTCTTGCTTGCTCCCGCGACCGTGCGCGCCGCGGACACCACGCCGTCAGTGGCGCTCGGCGTCGACGACGTCGTCGCCAGCGCCATCAACAAGCACCCGCTCGTCACGGCCGCCCAGAAAGACAAGGCGATCGCCGACGCGGAGGTGCTCGCTGCCGAGGGCGGCTTCGACCCGGTGTGGCGCACGCGCGCAGTGTTTCTGCCCATCGGCTACTACGACAACAAGAGGCTAGACACGCTGCTCTTGCAACCGACGGGCATCGGCGGCGCGACGGTATTCACCGGCTATCGCGTTGGCGTGGGCGCATTCCCGATTTACGACGGGAAGCTCGAGACTCTCGGTTACGGCGAAGCGCGCGCCGGCATCAACCTACCCCTGTGGCGCGACAGCGCGATCGACAGCCGACGGGCGGCACTGTGGTCGGCGAAGATCGCGCCGCGGATCGCGGAGGCCGGTCTGCAGGCACAGAAGATCGAGCTCGCGAGGACTGCAGCGCTCCGCTACTGGAACTGGGTCGAGGCTGGTCTCGTGCTCGGAGTCGCAAAGGAGCTGCTGAGGCTCGCGGAGGACCGCGACGCGCAGCTCGCCGTGCGCGTGACGAAGGGCGACCTTGCGGAGATCGAACGGCTGGACAACCAGCGCGCGATCCTCTCCCGGCGCGCGGCAGTCATCACCATCGAGCGCGGCTACGCGAGCGCCGCGATCGAGCTGTCGCTGTTCTACCGCGACAGTGCCGGTGCAACGAAGACCCCGGCGCTCGGCCAGCTGCCCGGAGCACTTCCCGAGCCGCAGGCTTTCTCGGTCGCCAACGTCGGCGACGCGGTGGCGAAGGCGATTGCAAAGCGGCCGGAGCTTCTTCGCTTGGTTGCTCTCCAGGAGCAGATCAACCTCGAGGGCGAGCTCGCCAGCAATCAAGCAAAGCCCGCAATCGACGTGCAGACCGTCGTGTCGAAGGACTTCGGCGCGGGCCCCGCTTACCTGCGCCCCGTCGAGTTCGAGTTCGCGATCGTCATCGACATTCCTCTCCTTGCACGCACCGCCGACGGCAAGCTCGCCGCGGCGAACGCGAAGAGCGAAAAGGTCGCCGCGCAGAAGAAGTGGATCGAGGACCGCATCGCGGCGGACGTGAAGGACGCCCTCGCGGCAGAATCCGCGGCAAGAGCGCGTGTCGCTCTCGCGCGAAGCGAGCTCGCGCTCGCGAAGAAACTGGCGGACGCCGAGCGAGATGCGTTCGCGCTCGGGAGCTCTACGATGCTCGTCCTGAA
This sequence comes from Polyangiales bacterium, assembly GCA_046593995.1. Classification (GTDB taxonomy): domain Bacteria; phylum Myxococcota_A; class Polyangia; order Polyangiales; family JADJMO01; genus JALHOE01. The sequence continues at coordinate 1,050 of JBKJQC010000272.1, read as the reverse complement.
CTTGCGTGAGCAGGCGGTCGCAGAGGCCGCGGTGCGTGAGGTGGTCGCGCTCGCCGACCATCAGCGAGCGCTTGCCGTCTACCGCGCCGCTACGGCCACGCAGCCGGGGGTGATGTGAGCGATCCTCGACGGGTTGTCGCGGACGCCATGTCCGATCTCCTCGGGGTCCTCGCGCACGCCGATCGCCTCCGTATCGTCGAAGAGCTCGCCGATGGTGAGCGCAACGTGTCGACACTCCAGAGCAAGGTCGGAGCATCGCGGACGTCGATCTCACAACATCTCGGGCTGCTCCGCGCGCGCCACCTGGTCGTTGCAACGAGGCGCGGTCAGCACGTCTACTACCGGCTCGCCGCTCCGGGACTCTCCGAGTGGTTGCGCGACGGGGTGTCGTTCGTTGCGCTCGCGTCAGCCGCGACTCGAAAGGTGGGGAGTGCGTTGCGCCGGATCCGTGGTGCCCGTGCCGCTGGAGGAGACGCGGCGGATGAACTGATCCGACCGCGAGGAGGGTGACGGAGCGACACAGGAGCGGTCCTTCAGACACGGACGATCATGGCCCTGCCTTGTGACCCTGTTGGGACTCGAGCACAGCATTCCGTCTTGGCCGGCGGGCTGCCCTCGAGGCGGGCTGCTGCGCCTCGCCCGGGCGTCATCGAAGCACGTAGCGTGACCCATCAGCGGCACCGGGATGACGCGTAGCTCGCGGACCCCGAGCCTCCTCGACCGGAGGTGAGCAGTGTCGGTGATGCGTAAGGTCGTGAATCCGCTCCCTCACCGTCCCCGCGGCGCGTTCGGCAACAGCTCGTCGAGGTGGGCGTCGAGCTCGCGCGACAGCGCCGCGACGATGATCTCCGGTGCGGTGGCCTCGACCTGTGAGAGGCGCACGATCGGCACTTTGGGTAGCCGTCTCGCGAGATGCTCGGCCACACCGTCGGCGGCCTTGCCCCGACTCGTGCGCTCGGCCTCGAGCATCGCGATCGCGTCGATCATCGAAGCGGGCACGCCCTCTGCGCCCTGCAGCACGGAGACGAACTCGGGGGGCGCCGTGTCTGC
>JBKJQC010000174.1:0-3743 GCA_046593995.1 Polyangiales bacterium | reverse complement strand
CGCGGCGATGGCAGTCGATGCACAGGCCGGGACGCCCCGAGTAGATCGAGCTCCCCTTCGCGTCCCACTCCGCCCAGAACCAACCGTCGTACCCCTTCTGCATCGCGGCGATCATGCGGAGCTCACCGTTCTTGTAGATGTCCTTCACGATCACGGCGCCGGGTGGCATCGCCGTCGGCGCCGGGACGCGGGCCAGCGTGTCGCGCGCGACACCGTTGACGAAGATCTCGACCATGTCGCCGTGCGCCGTGTCGCTCGGCTGCCGCGTGGCGTACCCCGCGGGACGATGGAACGTCGTGCGGTACGAGCTCGCCCCCATCGGTTGAAGTCGGCCCCAGAGCACGGCTGCGCCCTCGGAGTCCTGGTCGTCTCCGCAGGACACCAGACCGATGACGGCGAGCGCGACCCATGCCCGGAGGACCAACGGCCGCATGCCGCGAGCCTACCGTGAACCTCCCATCGCGTCAGCCGCGGCGTCGAAGGCCGCTGGAGGCCCGCGCCCCGTGGCCACCATACGATCTTCGCGTCAGCGCTTGCGGCGTGAGCGCATGGCCACGATGAGCAGCGCCGCGAGGGCGAGCGCCCGCGGATCGCCTCTCTCGGCAACGCGACAGCCGCATCCGCCGGAGTCCTCGCTCGGCGTCGCAGCATCGGTGCCGTCGTCCGCTGCGAGGGCGCCGTCGTTCGGCAGCGGATTCCCAGCGTCGTCGAGCGCCGTGGCGTCATCGATCGAACCGTCGCTCCCGCTCGTGCCCGTGTCGCTCGCCGTCGCGTCGCTCACGCCAGCATCGCCCGGCGGCGTCGTGCTCGTGGTGCAGTCGACGGGAGACGCGTAGCCGTCCATTCCTTCGGGGCGCGGGCCGTACAGCGGCTTCGCGCACCCGAGCTCCCACGCGCCGAGATCGGGCCCGGCGCCGATGAACCCGTCGTTGAGACCCGGGAGCTTCTCCCCCTTGTCGAGCGCCTTCGATCCGGCCGCCAACGCAAAGTCCGGGGGCGACGCCTTCACCTTGGGATCGGTCGGTCCGACGAGGTTCGCAGCGAACGTGCTCGCACCGAGGAGCACGCCGTTCTTCTCGACGTTCGCAGCCTGCGCGGCGGCGAAGCTCGCGTAGGTGCGGTTCGTCGCGCCGACCTTGCCGAACCAGAAGCTGCCGTCGGGGAAGTACCCGTTGTAGTCGAAGACGCCGTTCGAGAGCGTCGCCGTCCAGTCGACGACCCGGTTCGCCGGCGTCGCCGGACCGAAGAACAGGTTGTTGCCGATGACGAAGTTGTGCTGCGTGATCGGCGTCTGCAGGTTGAGCGCGGCCTTCGGGCTGACGAAGGTGTTGTGGTAGACGAGCGCGCCGCTCGGTAGGTCGGTGCCGCCGAGCGACTTGAGCTTGATCTGCTCGTCCGGGATGTTGAAGAGCACGTTGCGGAGCACGTAGCTCGGCCCGCCGTACACGGGCTGGATCGAGATCGGCGCCATCACGTTGGTGAAGCGGTTGCCCCACAGGCGCGCCGACTCCCCCTCGTCGAGCTCCGTCCCGTCGAAGGCCTCCGAGATGTCGTTCCCGTAGACGTCCATCGCGCGGTGGCGCGTGTGCTTGTTGACCACCGGATCGCCGAACCCGGTGAGCTTGTTGTGGCAGATGACCTGCCCGAAGCCCGCGACGTCGATGCCGCGATCGTCCCAGTGGCTCGTCGCATCCGCGTCGAAGACCCACGGCCACACCAGGCGCCCCTCGATCGTGTTGTCGCAGACGTACACGCCGTCGATGCCGTCGTTGGTCTTGATCCCGTGGACGACGTTCTTGATCGTCAGGCGCCGCGCGACGACGCCCTTCGCAGCCGCGCCGGTGAAGCGGAGCGCGCGCGTCGCGTTCTGCAGCGTGAGCCGCTCGACGTGCACGTGACTGCCACCGATCTCGAGGATGTTGCAGCCCGCGCAGTTCACGCCGTCGAGGATCGCGCCGCCACCTGCTGGGCCGCGGAGGACGATCGGATCGTCGACGGTGCCGCTCGCCGACATCGTGAACGGACCTGTGTACGTGCCGGCGGCGAGCGTGATGACGTCCCCCGCTTTCGCCGCGGAGAGCGCGGCCTTCAGCTCCGTCGCGTTGCCCACGGCGATCGCGCGCGCCGTCTTCGGATCGGTCGGGAGCGCGCGTGTCTTCACCGTGACCATCTTCGTGACGTCGACATTGCCGTCGGTGTCCGTCGCGTGCAGCTCGACGTCGTACGTCGTCCCGGGCGCGAGATCGAAGATCGTGCCGGCGAACTGCTGTGGGATCGTGACCGAGACCGTCTCGGGAAAGACGCGGAAGAGCGGCGGTGCGGCGCGCCACGTCGTCGTGCCGGTCTTGCGGACGCGCGCGGTGATCTTCGCGTTGCGGTTGTCGTCGCCGCTGATGAGCACCTGGACGCCGGCGGTGTGGACGGTCTCCGGGTCGACCTTCACCTCCCCGACGACGAGCGCATCGGCCGCCCTCGCCGGGCCTCCTGCGCAGAGCATCGCGAGCGTCAGAGCGAACGAGAGCGGGAGCGTGCTGCGCATCTTCACGGGAGTCCCGCAGGATAGCTATTTCGAGAAGAATGTACGAACGCTGGGCTCTTGTGCGGTGCGTCGCGCGACGCAGAGCCGCATCGACTCGAGCGCGCCGCTCAGGTTGCGCGGACCGCCGTCGAGCTTGGCGATGCGCGGCGCGAAGAACGCCTCGATCTCCTCGATGTGCGCGGCGTCGCAGTAGCGGACGTAATGCGGCAGACCGCCCGCACGGTTCGGCGAGACGCGCGCGACGATGTCGTCGAACCGCGTGCGGAGGAACGCCCACGCGGCGTCGCGGGTCTCCATCGTCGAGAGCTGTCCGCCGAGGACCGCCATCGTCTCCGAGACGCGCAGGTGCGGATCGAACGTGAGCTCACGCGCGCGGGCGGCGAGCTTCGGCTCCGTGATCGACCCGAGCGCGCCGAGGATGCGGCCCCGCACGACCGCGTCGTCGACGGTCGGGAGGAGCGCGACGAGGTGATCGAAGAACGCCTCGCCGCCGATCTGGGCGGCGACCGCGAGCGCTGCGCCGGCGAGGTTCGGATCGACGGCCGCGTCGTCGATCGTCTTCGTCTTCTTGTCGAAGCCGACGTACGCGCGACCGCGCACGGCGGCCTCCGCGCGCACCGTCTCGTCGCGCGCGACGAACGCGAGGAACGAGAGCAGGGTCTGACGGAGGAGCGAGCGCTCGGCAGACTCTGCCGCAGCCTTCTTCCAGCCGAGGGCCTTCCATTTCTTCGCGTAGAGGGCGCGCCCCCACGCCTCGACCTTCGGCTTCAGCGGATCGTCGTGCAGCCACTCGCGCGCGGTCTGCACGAGGCCGAACGGCGCCGCCGCGAGGGAGGGATACTCGTCGTTCGCGAGCGGGGCGAGCGCCGGGAAGACGTCTTCGGCGCGCGCGGTGCCGCGGCTGAACCCCGTACGCACGGCGTCCGCAACCGACAACCGTTCCCGCGTCGAGAGCGCCGCGAAGCCCTTGCCGAGCAGCGCCGAGAGCGCCTCCTTCGGGAGCGACCAGCGGTAGTAGCCGGACGCGTCTTCGTTCGGCATCACCCAGGCGGGGCACGCGTCGAGCGGCACCTTCGCCGTGGGCGTGGCGAGGAGCGTGCACGTCGAGCGCGTCTTTCCGCCCGAAGCCCAGCGGACGCACACCGGAATCTGCCAGGGCGGGGTTTTCTCCCCCTTCGAGCCGAGCGGGAAGTAGCGCGACTGC
>JBKJQC010001051.1:0-4087 GCA_046593995.1 Polyangiales bacterium | reverse complement strand
CCACAAGAACGGCGCCAGCGAGGCTTCAACGGGGCCGCTCTCCGTGGAGAGCGGATCGGACATAGGCGACGACCGGCTTCACGCCGCGGGCCTCGCTTCAACGGGGCCGCTCTCCGTGGAGAGCGGATCGACTGGACGAAGAAAAGACGAGCAAACCGAACCTGACGAAGCTTCAACGGGGCCGCTCTCCGTGGAGAGCGGATCGGGCTTCGCTAGATCACCAACAAAATCGCCGGCTCGCAAGCGGGTCTGCGAGCGGCCGAAGCTACAGTCACGAGCGAGCTGCCGCGAGCCGGGCGAGGACGGTCGCGCGCGCGGCAGCACGCCTGTTTTTCAGAGAGCGGGTGGTCGCGAGCGAGACCGGCACTGTCGACATCACTCCAGCGCTCGCACGAGCGCCTCGGACTGGGCGACGGTTATCCGTAGCACGACTTCGAACGTCGTCCCCGCTCTGCTTGCCGTTGCGGTCGCCGCGCGCGCGCCGCTCTTGCGCACGACGGACTGCAGCGAACGCGCGACGCGAGCCGCCTCGAGCTCGCGAGGATCCTTTTTCGTCGGACGCACCGCCCGCGTCGTCTCCTCGATCTCCCGCGTGGATAGAGACGCGACGCGCTTTCGGCGTTTCCCGACGTTCACACCGCGCTCGAGGATCGTCTCGACGCTGTCGACCTCGGGGGTGGCGGCGACGAGACGTGCGAGTGCCACGCGCAGGCGCCTGCGCGTCCGTCAGACCACGAGCGCGATTCCTACCGGCGGTCGGTAGGCACGTCCGACCGCACCGATCGACGTCGCTGCCCTCCCCTCACTCGGTCCGACGTCGACGAACAGCACCTGATCCTCGTCATGGTGGATCACCGACCCGAGCCTGCCACGGAGCTCGTGCAGCGAACGCGTGTCGAGGTCGCAGCGGAACACCGACAGCTGCAGGTGATCTCCGTACCCCTTCATCAGCTTGAAGACCTTGCGGAGGCGCTTCGGATCGCACACGTCGTAGGTCACGATGTACGTCTGGCGCATCGGTCACCTCGTGCGCATCGCGGGGTAGTGATCGATCTCTCGGAGCAGGTGCCGGCCGAGGAGGCGCGCCTGGACTTCGAGGACGCGCCGCCACGAGATCGTGTAGCCGAACACGGGGTGTGTGATCTCCTGCTGCAGACGACGCTCGTACGCGTGGATGACCTTTTTCCGCGCCGGCGCGGTGAGCGCGACGCCCTCGCGGTGCCTCACGAAGTCGCCCGAGTCGACGATGCCGTTGTTGAGGACCGCGAGCACCACCGAGTCTCCAAGCAGCGGCCGGAGCTCCTCCATCAAGTCGAGCGCCAGAGCTGGCCGACCGAAGCGTGGCTGATGATAGAACCCGCGCAGCGGATCCAGGCTCGCCGCGGTGCAGGCAAGTACGAGATCCTTCGTGAGCAGCGCGTACACGAAGGACAGGAGAGCATTCACGGGATCGAGCGGAGGACGCCGATTGCGACCGTCGAGCGAGAACTCGATCCCGGACGCTCGAAACATGCCCGTGAACGCGCCGAAGTAGGCGCGCGCAGCGCTCCCTTCGATGCCGAGAAGCGTGGGCAGCGACGCCGCGCGATCGGTGTCCTTCGCGTACGCCTCGAGCTGCTTGAGGAGTGCCGACTCCGGTGCCGCGTGGTTCCGCCGCAGCATCGTGCGCGCGTTGCGGATCTTGCTGGCGACCATCGTCTTCGCGAGGGACAGGCAGAACGCAGGATCGTCCGCTGCTCGGTGCTGCGCCATGCGCAGCTCGACGTTCTTTCCGTCGAGGCCGACGATGCGCGCACCGAACCATCCGCCGTAGCTGAAGAGCATCACGGGAATCCCACGCTCGGCGAGCGTTCGCGCCGCTTGCGCGCTCAGGTTGATGTTGCCGAACAAGGCAAGATGCGACGTGTCATTCAGCCGCGCCTCCTCTTTGCTCTCCTTGCCGCGCACGACGAGGCATTCGCCATCGAGCCCGACTCGCGCTCCCTGCTCGTGGACGTAGACTGGCCGACGATCGTCGCGGGCAGCGTGCAGGCGACGCAACGCGCGCGAAGATATCGCGGGGACTTCCTCGGCCGCCTCGTTCACCGAGGCGTCCGTCACCGTCGCTGCGATCGGGTGCTGCAGCGCGTTCGTCTCGTCGGGAAGACAGATGCCAATGAGTGAGCAGCCATTGCACTTCGGGCTGTCAACGAGCGGCGGCGGAGGCGCGTCGCGATCGGCCAACGCGCGTGCGCGCGCGGCAGCCGCCAAGGTGACGCTGACGAGATCTGCGGTGATGGCGATGATCACCCGGCGCTTGGCTGCGGCGAAGTAGAGGGCGGCCTCCTCGACTTGGAAGCCATGCTCACGCAACAGAAGCACCTGGACGCAGAGCTGCGCGCGCTCGGGAAGGTACGCGCCTTCCGGAACGTCCGGCGGACTCCCGCGCTTGTACTCGATCGGCGTGACGGATCCTCCGCTCCCTTCGACGACGTCGATCTTCGCGGCGAGGCCGAGCTTCTCCGACGAGAGCCAGACGCTGCGCGCTGTGTAGGGCTTCTCCGACTCTGCCTCCGGCAGCCCACCACTCTTCACGTCGGCGCGCCGGTGCGACCAACGACCTTCCTCGGTGAACCCGTTGTCGGCCCACTCGCCCTGCACCCACTCGAGGTATGCGAGCCGCTCGCAATAGAGGATCTCGTTGATCATCCGCGCGGGTACCGCATCGGGAACTGCCGGCATCCCGAGATGCTTCGCGCGCGGCGTGTCGCAAGATCCCAAATTCAGGATCGGCAAGGTAGTCATCGCTGCTCTCCTTCAACGCGATCGCTGCCGGGGCGTCCGCCATCGTCCTCGACGTAGGCGATCGGATGTACCGCGACTGGAACAACGACGGCGTTGGCGCGGAAACGGCCAACTGTTGGTCGAATCCGACCAACACGATCGTCCTTCCGTTCCTCGCCGGCGTTCTCCATCATCGTGTCCATGGGGAGGAAGAGCAGCAGCGCTTCGGCGGTGGCGCTGTTCGTCGCGTTCATCGAAGAGCGCGTATGGGGGCAGGCCGCGCTCGCGCGAAGGCTGGGCATCGGCGTTCCTACCGTGCGCCGACTCCTCTCCGAGCTGCAGTCCGCGGGATGCCCGCTCGAACGCGACGAGGAACACCCGCACGTGTACTGGAGCGTGCGCAAGGGGTGGCTCCCCGGCGGCGTGGCTCTCGACGGCGACGACGTACGCGTCGCACTGCGCCTCCTGGCCCGTCTGCCGAAGAGCGCAGCACGCGATCGACTGCTCGGCATCTTGCTCCGACTGTCGCCGTCAGCTTCGAGAACGATCGCGAACCAGAGTCCGGCAGTCGCCGAAGATCGGCTCGAGGTCATCGAGGACGCTGCGTCGCGGCGGGTTGCTCTCGCCTTCGAGTATCTGTCGGCGTCGACGGGAGAGCACGCGCGCCGCATGGCGTCGGTCCACCGCGTCGAGTACGGTCCGCACATCCGTTTCATCGCGACCTGCCATCGCGAAAAAGTGCTGAAGCGCTTCCGGCTCGACAGCGTGACCAAGGCGACGCTCGATCCGGCAGATCCGTTTCGCGGCGTGGATGACACCGTGCTCGCAGCATTCGTCGCGCGCAGCGTCGATGGATTCGCGGGAGCAGGCGCACCGGTCGCGTGCTCGTTCGTCGTCCTGCCGCCGGCGGCAGCGTGGGCGCGTCGGAACCTCCCCGAGGGCTCGATGCAGGTCGAGCATCGCCGCGACGGCAGTATCCGCGTCTCGGCGCACACGAGCGCCACGGAGGTGCTCGCGAGATTCGTCGTCGGACTCGGGGCCGCAGCCCGCGCCGAGACGCCCGGGTTGATCGATGCCGTTCACGCGCTCGCATGCGGTTCATTGGTTGCACACGAACGCGCCGCCGCATCGCTGAACGATCGCGCAGTCGTCGCTATCGAGGCGAGCACGGATGGACTGGCTCCGCGTGCGCGCTCTGCAGGACGAGCCAACGATGTTGGTGAGCGCGCGCCCCGATGACCGCATGAAGACCTCGACATGTCCTTGACCCACCCGAGACCTGAGCGGCCGCGCGTACCGGCGCCGGCTGGAACCGCAGGCTCGC
>JBKJQC010000993.1:0-3727 GCA_046593995.1 Polyangiales bacterium | reverse complement strand
TCGGTCAGCTCGGCGGCGCGCAGACCGCGCAGTTCCTCCTCGGCGCGGACGCGTCGCTCCTCTTCCGATTTTGATGCAGCTCACGATCGACCTCCCCACGCGCCGCGCGACGACACGGCTCGCACAGTCCCTCGCGGCCGCCCTCGCGCCCGGCGATCTGGTCGTCCTCGAAGGGGCGCTCGGGGCCGGCAAGACGTTCCTCGTACGGGCGCTGCTCCGCGCGCTAGGGGTCCCCGACCACATCGCGGTGCCGAGCCCGACGTTCACGCTGATGAACGAGTACGGACCGGACGTCGGGGCGCAGATCCCGGTCGTCCACGCAGATCTCTATCGCCTCCTCGGAGCGGGTGATCTCGAGGACGAGCTCGCGGAGCTCGGGCTCTACGCGCGACGCGGGGAGGGGTGGGCCTCCATCGTGGAATGGGGCGGAGACGCTTTCGTCGCGCTCGGCGCCGACGGGATCCGGATCGTGCTCGCCCGAGACGCGCAGCGCGTCGAGGAAAACGACACCACCGAGGGCTCGTCGCGCCGGCGCGCCGAGATCTCCGGCCACGGCGAGCGCGGCGCGCGACTCGCGACGGCCCTCTCGGTCGTGCGCTAGGCGCGAGCGACTTTCTTCTCCTTCGGTCGCATGAGAGGTTGCCCGCAGGTGGGCTCGACCGAGTATCCTCGGACGCCCTGGGATGCTTGTCGTGAAGGCGCGCCCGATCCACATCGCGATCACCCTCGCATCGCTCGGAGGGCTGACGGCGACGCTCGCGTACTCGAAGGCGGCGCGCGCGTACGACGCCGAGGTCGATGCGTCGACGATCGCTCAGGCCTACCAGCTGCGCGGCCTCACGGGCGATCCCGTGCTCTCGCGTCGCCGCGTCACGCAGACGCTGCAGCTCGGCGTCTACAACATCACGGACACCACGAAGGTCAGCGCGCCGCAGGTGATGTTCCGCGCGCGCATGCGGCTCGACGCCGACTTCGGGATCTCGCGCGAGGAGTACTCGCTCTCGCAGACGGCCGCGGGGCGCTACGTGCCGCTGCTCCAGCCGGCGCCCGTCGACCTGATGTACGGCTACCTCGAGGGGAAGCGCTTCGCCGGCGGCATCCTCGGGTTCAAGATCGGTCGGCAGTACGTCATCGATCCGCTCGGGTACTACGCGTTCGACGGCGCGCAGTTCAAGATCACGACGCCCGCGTACTTCGCGGTCGAGGCCTACGGCGGCTGGGAAGTGCGCGGAGGGCTCCCGCTCTCGAGCAACCCGCAGATCGGCCGCTGGGAGCAGCCCGGCGTCGTGCGCTACGACCGGAGCGACTACGCCGCGAACGGCCTGCAGGGCGGGTACCCGTCGGTGCAGCCACAGAGCCTGGCGCCGGTGTGGGGCGCCTCGATCGAGACCGCCGGTCCGACGTGGATCCACGGCAAGCTGACGTACCGGCGCGCCTACAACACCGGCGCCTCGTTCGTCGGGAGCGCGCGGCTCGGCCCGGATCAGATGGCGATCTACGACCGCGCCCGCATCGCGCACGAGCGGCTCGGGTACGGCGCGAACGTCACCATCGGCGACATCGCCGGCCTCCGCACCAACATCATCTACGACCTCTACGGCAAGCGCTTCACCAACATCGAGGCCGGCGCCGACTTCTACGTCGGCAAGCGCGTCACGGCGAGCGTCGACTACTCGAAGTGGCAGCCGTTCTTCGACTCCGACTCGATCTTCAACGTCTTCGGCTACGAGCCGATGGACGACTTCCAGGGACGGGTCGAGGTCGACGCCACGAACAACCTGAACATCGCCGTCGACGGCATGGTCCGCCTCTATCACTCGGACGACGTCACCGAGGCGCAGAACCCGAACAACCGCGGCGCCCTGAAGGTCGCATCGACCGCGGCACCCGGCGGTGGCCTCCGCTTCCGCTACAAGTGGCCGACGGCGCGCCTCGTGTTCCGGAGCAACGTGCTCACGGGCGACCAGGGGCGACGCGTCGGCGGCGATCTCGCCTACGACCGATCGCTCGGCGAGCGCTGGCTCGTCGACGGCCGGCTCTCGCTCTGGAACTTCAAGAACAGCACCTATCTCCGGGCCGACACGCGCGAGACGACCAGCATCGGGTACGTCGTCGGCGGCGGCTACCGGCTCACGCCGGAGTCGAACGCGATGCTGCAGTGGGAGCATGACATCAACCAGCTCGTCGGGATGCGCTACCGCATCCTCGCCGTCTTGAACGTCAGGGTGTGGCTGTGACCGCGCGCGCATCCGGCAGCCAGCTCGGCGCTCTCCTCGTCGCGACGTCGGTCGTCCTCGGCGCCGCCTTCGCGGCCGCCGCTCCCGAGACGAAGCCCGAGCCGCAGACGGCGCCCTCGGCGAGCGGCGCTTCCGGTGGTGGCGCCGCGAAGGGCGCAGCACCCGGCACCATCGTCTTCACGACCGGCGTGTCGCCGATGCCCTCGGGCAGCGCGGTGCCGAAGAAGTGGCTCCCGCCCGGCGCCGAGACGCCCGACCAAGGGCCCTCGCTCGCGGTCTACCCGTCGCAGAAGCTGACCGTGCGCTTCAACCACAAGACGCACGTCGTCGGTGAGAAGCTCACGTGCATCTACTGCCACGCGAACGCCGAGAAGAGCGTGCAGGCCTCGGACAACCTGCTCCCGAAGAAGCACGATCTCTGCAGCGACTGTCACTCGATCGACGAGTCCGAGCCGTGGAAGGACGACTCGCCGGTCGCGCGCTGCGACGGCTGTCACGTGGGCGCGAAGGCGGGTCCGAGCGGCGCCGTGCAGGTCTCGAAGACGGTGCTCCCGCCGCCGAACCTGAAGATGAACCACAAGATCCACATCGGCAAAGGGATCAAGTGCGCCGAGTGCCACGGTGAGGTCGGTCAGCTCGAGCTCGCGACGCGCGATCAGCTCCCGCGCATGCGCGGCTGCTTCCGGTGCCACGCGATGCCCGATGCCGCCGCGCGCGGCGCGGCGACGAGCGCCTGCGAGACATGCCACATTCCCGCGCTCGGCGATCTCGCCAGGGTCAAAGGAGGGCGCCTCCGGACCCACTTCGCATCGGGCGCGCTGTACCCGCCGCGCTGGCTGCACAACGCGGCGCACACGGCCGACTTCATCGAGCGGCACAAGATGGTCGCGGGCAACGACTCGGAGTTCTGCGCGAGCTGCCACAAGGAGGACTTCTGCGTCGGCTGCCACGACGGGCGCGTGCGGCCGCGGAGCATTCACCCGAACGACTACCTGAACATGCACGCCGTCGAGGCGCGCCTCGCGACGCAGAAGTGCGCGAGCTGCCATCAGACGCAGAGCTTCTGCGTCGGCTGCCACCAGCGCGCAGGCGTCTCGATGACCGGGCCATCTGCCGTGCGGAGCGCCGGCCGCTTCCACCCCGCCAAGGAGGTCTGGAGCGACGCGCCCCGGAGGCCCGGGCACCACGCGATCGAGGCGCAGCGAAACCTGACCGCGTGCGTGAGCTGCCACGTGGAGCGCGACTGCGCGAGCTGCCACGGGGCTCAGGGAATCGGCGGCGGCTTCAACCCTCACCGCGCGGGGTTCGTCAGCGAGTGCGCGACGCAGATGAGGAGAAACCCTCGCCCGTGCTTCGTGTGCCACAGCCCCGACGACGCGCGCCTCGGAGAGTGCCGATGACCCGCGCAGGCGTGCGAAATGCCCCGCCGGATCCGGAGGCGAGACCGCGCGCCCGCGCGGCCAAAACCGGCGCGCCGAAGGGCTTGCCGG
>JBKJQC010000980.1:0-3071 GCA_046593995.1 Polyangiales bacterium | reverse complement strand
GCTGCCGTTTCGCGCACATTTGGCGCACGTTTCGCGGGGCGCCGCGAGAACTCGGACACTACGCGGTCGGCACACGCGGCGCGCAGGTAACCAGCCCGCCGCTCAACGCGTTCGAATCACCAGCTCGCGTATCCATGCGTCAGCAGCCGCCTTGAGCTGCGCCCCGATCTCGGCCTGCGGCCTCGGCGCCGGCCTGGTACACGTGCGCGACGACGGTCACCAGATGGCTCACTGAAGGGCCCGCGAGCTCCCGAAGCCGCTTCGCGTACCACTTGGTCGTGTCTGGCTCGTTCGCCAGATCGACGAAGCGCGCCGCGTCCTCGAGCGCACGCAGCGTCTTCTCCTGAAGGTACGGAAGCTCGAAGAGGCCCGCGTCGAAGATCGTCATCGGAGATCGCCTGTGCCTGCGGGACCCTCTGCCCGCAAGCCTCACACGCGACCACCAAATGCCGTTCGTCGACCGCCGCTGCCAGGTTGCCCCTTCACGCGACGAGCTCGCCGCGCCGGCGCCTTCGTTCTATCGAGCGAGCCGTGGCCGACCAGTTCGGGCTCTTCGACCGCAGGCCGCAGCCCGCTCCGCCGGAGCCTGCTCGTGCGCCCGAGCCGCAGCCGGCCGCCCCCCCCGCGGTCGCGCCGCTCGTGGACGCGCGGCAGTCGGACTTGTTCGGCGACCGAGCGCTCGGGGCGGCGGCAGTCCAGCGCGCGCTCTTCGACTTCGATCTGGCCGCGGTCGTCGAGGCACTCGGCGAACTCATCGTTCGATATCCCGAAGATCCGGCGCTGCGCGGACGCGCCGACGAGCTCGAATCGTTGGCAGCAAGCCTGGAGCGCACACGGCGCGCGTCCCGCTCCGAGGCTGGGGCGCTGCTCGCGGTCGCCGAGCTGGTGCCCGCGCATCTCGCAGCCGCGTGGCTTCGTCGGATCGCCCGCACGATCGAGAGCGAGCTGGGCGCCGGCGCGGTGCCCGACGGCACGCCCGCCGGTGCCTACTGGCTACGCGCGGGCGACGCGCCCCGCGCAGAGGCCTCGCTGCGCAAGACGCTCGCGCGCGAACCGCGCGACGCCCACTCGCGCGGCTATCTGGGCGACGCGCTCTTCGCGCAGGGCCGCGGCGCGCTCGCGCGAGACGAGTACCGCGACGCGCTCGCACAGGCGCCGGATCGTGTGGATCTCGCGCGCATCTTCGATCGCGAGGTCGCCGAGTTGCCGGCGTCCGCCGAGCTCGAGTACGAGGTGCCTGGTCCGCCCCGAGAGTGGGCGGCCGCGACCGGGATCCTCGATGGGCTGTTCGCGCCGCCGCGCCGCCTTCCGGAGGGCTGGACGGAGATAGCTGCACTCGAGGCGCTCGCCCCAGGCATTCGGTTCTACCGTTGGCTCGTGCAGGAGCTCTCGGCGTCGAGCGATGCCGAACGGATCGCTTGCCGCAGGGCGATGAAGGCGCTCGCGCCGAAGATGCTCGAGCGGGTGATGCGTCGGAGGAAGTAGTGGCGATGGCGAAGGGCAGGCACCAACGCGAACGAGTTCTCGACCCGGTGGAGGCGGCTCTCGTCGCGATCAAGTCCGAGGGCGCCTTCGCCATCGAGCTCGCGCGCCCCTCCGACGATCTCGACATCGAGGTCGCGGGGGTGGGTCCCATTCGCTTCCCGATCTCCGCCGCCACGCTGCGCGCGCTCTCCGCGATCGCACGGCCCGCGCCGTTCGGCCGGCGTGACGAGACGCTCCGCGATCTCACTGTTCGAGACACCTCCGAGATCGCCAAGAGCCGGATCAAGATCGACGCACGCACATGGAAACGCACGCTCGATCCCGCCCTCGCGAGCATCCGCGAGAAGCTCGGCCTGCCGGCGGGCGACGAGCTCGTCGCCGTCCTCGACAAGATGCTCATCTACGGCCCGGGCCAGTTTTTCGCGGCGCATCAGGACTCCGAGCGGTCCGACGACATGATCGGCTCCCTCGTGGTGACGCTGCCGTCCGCATCCTCGGGCGGATCCGTCATCGTCCACCACCGAGGCGAGAAGAAGATCTTCCGCGGGGCCAAGCGGGGACCGAAGGATCTGTCGCTGCTCGCGTTCTATGCCGATTGTCGGCACGAGGTGAAACCGATCGCGTCCGGCACCCGCGTCGTCCTCACGTACCACCTGCTTCGCCGCGCGGCCGCGGGCGCACACTCAGCGCCGCTCTCGCGGGCCGCGTCCGCGAAGGTCGAGCGTCTTGCCGAGGGCGTCGAAGCGTACTTCGCGACGGCGGTCGCCCCGGAATACGGGAGCGCCCCACCGGAGCGGCCTGATCGCCTCATCTACCTCCTCGATCACGAGTACACCGAGAGAAGCCTCGGCTGGACGCGTCTGAAGAACGGCGACCGTCTCCGCGTCGACGCGCTGCGGAAGATCGCTGAACGTCTCGGTTGCGAGTGCTGGCTCGCGCTCGCCGACGTGCACGAGAACTGGAACTGCGAGGACGACGACTGGGACTACCGGTCGCGCGGACGACGCTACCGCGACGACGACGACGACGATGACGACGTACACACGCTCGTCGACCTCAACGACACGAGCGTCGAGCTCCGCCATTGGGTCGGGCACGACGGCAGCGCGGCGCCGAGCATCCCCGTCTTCCCCTCGAGCGCCGAGATCTGCTTCACCGCGGCCTCCGTGGATCTCGATCCGTTCAAGTCGGAGCACGAGGGCTACATGGGCAACTACGGCAACACGGTGGACCGCTGGTATCACCGCGCCGCCTTCGTGATGTGGCCACGCGAGCGCGAGTTCGTCATCCGCGCGAAGATGTCACCCGCCTGGGCCGTGACCGAGCTCGCGGCGCGCATCCGCGCGGGCGCCCTCCCCGCGGCGCGCGAGAGCGCGCGCGGTCTGCTTCCCTTCTGGGCTCGACACGGGGCCGACGACGAGAAGGCTGCATTCTTTCCCAAGCTGCTCCAAGTCGCGCTGTCGCTCGACGACGCCGAGCTCGCGCACGGACTCCTCGCGCCGTTCGGTCCCCATCGCCTGAGCGCCCGTGCGCTGCCGCACTTCGCCGCGCTCGCCGAGCGCTACGGCCTTTCGTGGTCTCAGCGA
>JBKJQC010000831.1:0-3008 GCA_046593995.1 Polyangiales bacterium | reverse complement strand
GTACGCACCGGACGGCAGCATCTACTTCACCACCGCGAACAACACCTTCGACGGCGCGACCCGACTGCGCCGCGTGCGGCCGGACGGCACGATCACTACGGTCGCGGGAAAGGGCACCACCGGGGACGGCGGTCCGGCGCTCACCGCCGGGATCGCCAATGCGATCGGCGTCGTGGTCGCAGCCGACGGCAACATCTACCTCGCGCAGACGACGGGCAGGATCCGCCGGATCGATCCGAAGGGCACCATCAGCACGTTCGCGGGCACCGGTTTGCCGCACTACACCGGCAACGGAGGTGACGGTGGTCGCGCCGCGAGCGCGCTGATCTCGCCGACGGAGCTCGCCATCGGCCCGGATGGCAGCGTCTACGCGACCGACCACACCTTCTACAACGCGGTCATCCGCAAGATCACCCCGGACGGCTTCATCTCCACCGTCGCGGGCACCCCGGGCACGGGCTCGAGCGTTCCGAGCGGCGACGGCGTTCCGGCGACCTCGACGACGCTCCAGGCGCTCACGGGGCTCGCCGTCGGACGCGATGGAAGAATCTTCATCGCCCAGGCCGGCTCCCCCAACCACAGAGTATCGATGGTCGATCCGCAGGGGATCCTGACCACCTACCTCGAGAGCCTGACACCGAACGCCGCGACGATCCGAGACGACTACCCGGCGCGCACTTCCGGATTGCACGCCCCGCTCGGAATGAGCGTCGGGCCGGACGACGCGCTGTATCTCGCGGAGAACTTTCGGATCCGCAAGTTCGCGCCGGCGATGCCGGGGGTCGCCATCGACGAGATCGTCATCCCTGACGAGTCCGGAGCCTCGGTCTTCGTCTTCGACAACCGCGGCCGCCACCTCCGCACGGTCGACGCGCTGACGCGCGCGGTGCTCTGGACCTTCGGGTACGACGCCGCGGGACGGCTCGCGACCGCGACCGACGTCGACGGAAACACGACCTCGATCGATCGCGACGCGGCCGGCACGCCGACCGCGATCGTGGGACCGTACGGGCAGCGCACGACCCTCGGCCTCGATGCGAACGGGTTCCTCGCGGCGGTCCAGGATCCGACGACTGCGTCGACGACGTTCACCTACGGCACGTCCGGGCTCCTCGCGACGATGACCGATCCGCGCAGCAACACGTGGAGCTTCACGTTCGATGCGGGCGGGCGGCTGATCAAGGACGAGGATCCCTCCGGCGGGTTCCAGACGCTCACGCGCACGACGCTCGGTGCGAGCGACTGGGAGATCGCGCTCTCGACGAAGCTCGGTCGCACCAAGAAGTACAAGGTCGAACGACTCGCGAACGGGTCGGAAAAGCGCACGTACACGTCGCCCTCGGGGCTCACGTCGAGCTCGACCGAATCGACGGCTGGGGGCAAGGGTCTCGTACGACCGACGGGGATGCTCGCCACGTCGTCGGTCGCACCGGATCCGCGGTTCGGCATGCTCGCGACGCTGACGTCTTCCCACGCGGTCGCGACGCCCGGAGGGCTCACCGAGACGACGGCGTTCACGCGGGTCGCCGTGCTCTCGGATCCCGTCACCGCGACGTCCATCACCGACACCACCAAGATCAATGGCGGCGTCGCGCCGTCGGGCGCGACCTTCACGAACGCCTGGTCTGCATCGACGAAGACGTGGACCAGCACGTCGGCGACGACCCCGGCGCGCACCTCGACGACGACGGTGGACGCGAAGGGACGCACCGTCCGAACGACGCTCGCGAGCCTGACACCTGTGGACTACGGCTACGACAGCCGAGGACGGCTCGCGTCCATCGCCCAGGGCACGCGCGCGACGACCTTCACGTACGGCAGTGACGGCTACCTCTCGTCGGTGACCGATCCGCTGGTGCGCACGACGACGTTCCAACACGACGCGCTCGGCCGCGTGGTGAAGCAGATCTTCCCCGATTCGCGCGAGGTCGGCATGACCTACGATGGCGCGGGCAACCTCACGTCGGTGACCCCGCCCGGGAGGCCGCTGCACGGGATGACCTACTCGCCCGTGAGCCTGATGGCCACCTACGATCCGCCGGTGCTCGCCACGGTCACGGCGCCGAGCACGACCTACGACTACGACGCCGATCGCAAGCTGAAATCGATCACGCGGCCGGATGGCGTCGTCGTCTCGTACGGCTACGACGCCGCAGGACGGCGCACATCGATCACGCACCCGCAGGACACGATCACGTTCGACTACGAGCCGACCAAGGGCACGCTGACGACGGTGGCGACGCCGTCGGTGGTGATGACCCACGGCTACGACGGATCACTGCGAACGTCGACGACGTGGTCCGGCGAGATCACGGGCTCGATCGCGCATGCCTTCGACAACCGCATGCGCGTCGCGAGCGAGTCGGTCAACGGCGGCAGCTCGGTGACCTTCGGCTACGACGCGGACGGGATGATGACGACCGCGGGAGCGCTCTCGTTGACGCGCGGCACGCACGGCATGGTGACCGCCACCACGCTCGGCGCGGTCACCGAGTCCGTCACGTACACGGCCTTCGGCGAGCTCGAGTCGCGAACGACGAAGGTGTCCGGAGTCGACCTGCTGAAGCTCAGCTACGTGCGCGACGCGGTCGGGCGGATCACGCAGAAGACCGAGCTCGAAGGTGCCGTCACCACGGTGTACGGCTACGGCTACGACAACGTGGGGCGGCTCACCGAGGTGAAGAAGAACGGCGCCGTGACCGCGTCGTACGGTTACGACGCGAACGGGAACCGCTTGACCAAGACCACGCCGAGCGGAGTGGAGAGCGGAACTTACGACGCGCAGGATCGGATGCTCTCGTACGGCGGCGCGACGTACGCGTACAACGCCAACGGGGACCTGACAGCGAAGACCGACGCCTCCGGCACGACGACGTACGAGTACGACGCGCTCGGGAATCTGCGGAAGGTGACGCCGCCGACGGGGAGCGCGACGGAGTACGTCATCGATGGCAACAACCGGCGCGTCGGCAAGAAGGTCGGCGGGGCGCTGACCACGCAGTACGTCT
>JBKJQC010000727.1:0-5279 GCA_046593995.1 Polyangiales bacterium | reverse complement strand
AGCGTGAAGCCGTTCTCGGCGAGGTACGCGTCGCGGGCCTGGCGAACCGTCCAGGAAGCGGGGAGAGGTCGATGTTCCATGGGTGCGCCCGGAACGTAGTGACGAGCCTCGTCCGGGACCAGCCCTATCGAGCGATAGGGCGCGAATCAGGCTTTTTTCCGAGCGCCGCGAGGCATGCGCGGGCGGTGGCGGCGTGGATCGCGAGGACGGGAGCGATGCCTCCCTCGGCGTCGCGCTGGTAGCCGCCGGCGAGGTTCCACGCGACCGGGACTCCGCACGACCGCGCCGTCGCGAAGACGAGCGCGTCGCGCCGTGCGAGCTCGGCGTCGTCCAGCCAGCCCCCGAGCGGATCGCGCACGTGGGGGTCGGCGCCTGCTTGATAGAGGATCACGTCGCAGTCGCGCATGCTGCGCACGACATCGGGCAGTCCGGCGAGGAACCCCTCGGCCTGGTCTCGCCGACGATGGGTCGCGCCGGCCGTGAAGTGGCGGACGCGAGGCGAGCCCGACCGCGCCCATCCCCGAGCGAGCCCGAGGCGCTCGAGGATGTCGTCGGTGCCGTCGCCATAGTGCATGTCGCAGTCGAGGATGCCGATGCGACGCGCGCCGTCCGCGAGGAGCGCGCACGCCGTGACCATCAATCCGTTGAAGGTGCAGAACCCTCCGCCGTGCGCGAACCCGGCGTGGTGGAAGCCGGAGCACGGTGCGGCGACGATGCCACGGGTCTGGAGCGCGTGACGCGCGGCCGAGAGCATGGCGCCGGAGGTCCACGGGAGCGAGAGCGCGACGCCGGGCGACCGATCGCCGAACCCGTTCGGGTGCTCGAGCGAGAGCACGCCCTCGACGTACGCGCGATCGTGGGCGCGACACAGCTCGTCGACCGTCACCGGGGTCGGCGCGTGCACGGTGATCGGCAGGCCGAGCGCGCTCCAGTGCTGAACCACCTGCGCGGGCTTGGCGGCGCTCGGCGAGTAGGACTGCGGCATGGCGACCATCGCATCGGAGAAGAAGACGGGGAGGTTCATGTCGAGAAGATGCGTCGCGGATGCATGATCAACCATGCATGCTTGCGATGAAGGTATTATCATTCAGTCATGTTCGATGCGCTGTTCCGCGAGGGTGGCCTCTCTCTCGACCGCCTGCGCTCGTTCCTCGAGGTGGCCGATGCCAAGGGCATCTCGCGCGCGGCGCCGGGCAATCCGGTGCGACAGAGTCAGCTCAGTCGGCAGCTCGACGAGCTCGAGACCTTCTTCGGCCGTCCCCTCACGGAGAAAGAGGGCACGCGGCGGGTGCTCACCGAGGACGGACGGCGCCTCGCGGAGCACGTCCGCTGGATGCTCGCGGGACTCGACGATTTGAAGGGCGCTCGGCAGGAGGCGAAGCCGACGTTCGTGCTCGCCGCGGGGGACAGCGTGCTCCACTGGCTCGTGCTCCCCCGCCTGGTCCCGCAGTCGGGGCTCGCGGCACGCTTCGAGGTCGTAGCTGCCGCCGTGGAGGACGTCATCGCGCGTCTCCTGTCGCGGCGCGCGGATCTCGGCGTCGTTCGTCGCGACGACGTCCCGCCGCAACTAGCGTCGATCGCGATCGGCGAGATCGAGCACGCGCTCTTCGTGCCGAAGGCGCTCGTCCCGCGCTCGGTGTCGGACGACGAGATCGTCTTCCGTGTGCCGCTCGCCTTGCAGGTGAGCGACGGAGACTTCCGCGTGCGGCTCGCCGAGCACGCTGCGAAGCACAAGCGAACCCTCGACGTGGCGCTCCGCTGCGAGACGTTCCCGCAGGTCTTCCGTGCGGTGCAGTCGGGGCGCTACGCGGGCTTGCTGCCGACGCTCGCGCGCGCGGAGCTCTCGGCGGCGCGCTTCCGCGAGCTCCGAGTCGCCGGTCGACATCACTCGCGACTGCACCTCGCCTGGTTGCCGAGCCTGACGAGCGTCCGACCGCGCGCGCAGCAGGTCGTCGAGGAGCTCGGGCGTCTGCTCGGCCGACGCACGTGATGGCGACGACGTGATGGCGGCACGCGCGCGTGCTACAGCTTCCTTCCTCGCCTAGGGAGCTCGGAGCTTGCGCACTCGTCTCTTCCACGCGGTCGTCGCAGTGTCGCTCGGCACGCTCGGTTGCACCTCCGACGATTCGGACGCGCCGATCGTCGCGAGCCCGGTCGACGCGACGGCGGCAGACAGCCATCGCCATCACCCCACCGCGGACAGCGGCGAAACGCACGACGGCCACGCGGATGGCGACGCGCACGCGGATGGCGACGCGCACGCGGACGGTGATCACGACGCGCACGCGGACGGCGAGCACGTCGGCCACGACTCCGCGGTACACGATTCGGCCCGCTCCGATTCGGAGCCGGACGCGAGGCAGGACGATTCGGCGCTCGCGATCGACACAGCGGACGCCAGCGCGTCCGATGTGCGCGCGGCCGACGCAGCCGACGCGGCCGACGCCTACACGGACGCGCCCACGGCCGCCGACGGCGATACGGGATGGAGCCCGACGAAGTGAGCTCGGCGGCCCCGCGCGCGCACGGGGCGGGGCGCTGGGGCGGACGTCTCACGAGTCGGCCTCTCCCCGAGAGCGATCCGTCGATCGAGGCGCTTTCGCCGGACGATCGCGCGACCATGGCGACGGTGTGGCTCGGTCGCGCGCAGAACGAGCGGCGTGTCTCCGACTCGTTCGCGGTCGTCCGCGACGCGCTCGTCGCGCTGCACGCCGACGTGGCGTTGATCGAGCTCGCGGCCCGAGCCGTCGACGACGAGCTGCGCCACGCGGAGCTCTGTCGGATCGTCGCCGCGCGCTTCCGCGGCAGCGACATCGAGGCGCCGCCGCTGCTCGCGTTGGCCGTGCCGCCGCACGCGACGGCGTCCCCCGAGCTGCGCCACACGCTGCACGTGATCGGGCAGTCGTGCCTCAACGAGACGATCGCGAGCGCGGTGCTCGAGGCGTCGCTCGCCGGCGCGAAGGGCGCGCTGGTCACGGCGGCGCTCCGCGAGCTCCTCTCCGACGAGGTCGATCACGCGCGCATCGGTTGGGTGCACCTCGCGACGGTGACGGCGCGCGGGGAGCTGCGCGCGAAGATCGAGCGCTGGGTCCCGGCGCTCGTCCGCGGCAACCTCAAGATGTGGCGCGAGACCCAGCGCACCTACGGGACCGAGCGCGCGCTGCAGGAGCAAGGCGCGCTCTCGGTCGAGCAGACGGAGGAGACACTGCTCGGCGCGATCCGCGACCTCGTGATCCCGGGGTTCGATCGGCTCGGCATCGCGACGACGGAGGTCACCGCGTGGCTCGCGCGCGGCGCTCCGACCGACACGCTCGCGACGTGACCGCTCCCTCAACGCTCAGAGCGCGTGAACTTTGCGCTCTCGACCGAACCGCCGGTCAACAGTGGTCAACAGGGAGGCGGGGAAACGGGGAGGCGAGAGGGAGATCCAGAAGGTCTGCCGGACGCCGCGACGACGTCATGTCAGCCATTGCGGCCACAACCTCGGGGCGCGGGCGCGGCAGCACATGCTCGACCTCCCTTTCACTCCCCGCCTCCTCGCCTCCCTGTTGGCGGGCGTGTAAGCGAACGAAAGTTTCACGACCTCTTAGTCGTCGCCGTCGTCTTCCGGCGGCGCTCCGGCCAGCTTGGCGGCGATGCGCGCGCGCGCACGCGCTTCCACGTCGGGCGGGAGCGACATCATCGGGGCGCCCCGGAGCCAGCGCTCGACCTGACGCATGAGCCCGGGGCTCTCGTCGACCCGATCGAGATCGAAGGACTCCGTGAGGAGCTCCTCGGCAGGGGTCGCCTGATACGCCATGGCGCCGCACGTCACCGGCCAGGTGCGCTTCTTCCGGTCCCACGGGCGGAAGTCCGGCGTCGAGGTGAACGCGTCCCACGGGATGGCCGCGTCCTCGACCTGCACGTTCGGGTAGGGGATGCCGAACACGTGCGCGAAGATCTTGTGCAACGACGACACGTCGATGTGGGTCTTGCTCACGTACGCGCGCTTGATCCAGGGGGAAATCAGCACGAGCGGCGTGCGGTGGATGTCGACGTGCTCGCCGCCGTTCGCGGGATCGTCCTCGGTGATGACGATGAGGGACGTCGGCCAGTACGGGCTCTTGGTGATCCCGTCGACGAGCAACCCGGTCGCCTCGTCGTTCACGGCGATCATGCTGTCCGGGGTCGGCGACGTGGCCGACACGCCGACGGTGTGATCGTTCGGGAGCGTGACGTAGGCGAACGAGCGGACGTCGCAGAGCACGCGCACGCGGCCGACGACGTGGCAGGCCTTCTCCACGTCTGGGTAGCCGATGCTCTGGATGAAGCCGCCGGGGTAGTGCGCGTCGAGCGGATCGGGACCGGGGACCTTCACGCGCGGCAAGCCGAGCGCCTCGCCGAAGATCTCGAGGCCGATGCCGTTGCGCCCGAGCCAGTCGAACGACGAGCCCTCGACGGGCTGGCCGATGTCGAGCGTGCCGCCGGTCGGCAGCGCGAGGCCGCGGATGTTGCGCGTGTAGCCGTCGATGGCCCACGTGCGCTCGTTGTAGTCGCTCGATCGGCCGTACACCGTCCAGAAGTGCCCTTGCTGCGAGAGCTCGGCGTCGGTGTAGTAGTTGTCCGAGACGGTGAACTCGCGCGCCAGAGTACGCAGGTTCCCCCAGATTCCCTCTTGCGACTTCTGGTCCTTCGCGAGGATCAGATCCGCCTTTCCGTTCACGCCGGGGAGATCGCCGAAGAGGCCGTCGAACGTCTTGTTCTCGCGGACGATGAAGAACACGTGCTCGATCTGCTTCGACTTGCCCTCGGTGTTGGTGCGCGGGATCGGGAAGTCGTAGGGCGCGCCGCCGCAGTCGACGGTCGGCGATCCTGCCAATGCTGCCACCGCGTTGTTCGTCTTCACCGCAACCTCGCCCGCCGTCAGCTCGGCCGAGGTCGGGGCAGAGACCCGCTGGATCGAGCCGTAGGTCTTCCCCATGACGTTGCCGTCGTCGACCGTCGGGTACACGGTCGGATTCGCCGAGACGAAGGCCGCCCGCATGTTGGCGATCGCGAGCGTGCCGTCGTCGGTGACGGCGACCGCGCCCGGCCACCAGCCGGTCGGGATGCGTCCGACCGGCGTGAGCTTCGGGGGCGTGCTGGTCGTGTCGACATCGAACGCGGTCACCGCGTTGAGCCCCGCGAGGGTCGCGTACAGTCGCTTCCGCGTCGCGTCGTAGGCGAGCGTCGACGGGTCGAAGCCGTGCGTCTTCCGCGTGTCGACCGGGAGCGCCGTCGTGCTCCCCGCGACCCGGTCG
>JBKJQC010000676.1:0-3023 GCA_046593995.1 Polyangiales bacterium | reverse complement strand
CGCCGGCCCCACGTCGACCGCGCGCACGCACCCGTCGTGGACCATCGTCGACGCAGGGTAAGGCATGCGCGCGCCGTCGAGCTGCTTCACGTAGTACCACTTCCCCACGGTGAGGATGCTGCGGTCGACGGCGATCGAGCGGAACGGTCGCAGATTGAACGAGTTGCCGGTGGCCGGGTTGGTCACACCGAGCCCCCAGCGCTGCGCATACGGGAGCGTGATCCAGCAACCCGAGCCGATGTTGATCGTCTTGGTCGTCCCGTCGCTCGAGAGGAAGCGCGCGGTGCCCTGCATCCACGCATCGTCGCGCCAGGCACGTGAGGCCGTCGTGAGGAAGTTCCCGGCGCAGTCCCTCAGGGTGACGTCCCCCGCGTCGGGCGTGGGGCGGAGCGAGACGACGTAATACGTGAGATCGAACGTGGTCCCGTACGTGGTGCTCAGCGCCTCGCTCGTGCTCGCGGTACCGTCTTGCGCCGCGGCGGCCGCGAGCTTCGGCGAAGGCGCGGGGACGAACTCCGGGTCGGACGGATCGTCGGTCGAGTCGAACGGATTCGAACGGTCGCCGTTCATCAGATCCTGGTCCGGCATCGATGCGTTGCCGTGGCCGGCGACCGAGAGCGCTGCCTCGCTTTCGCCACCGCCTGCGGCCGAAGACGCCTCGTCCTGCGCGGCGCCGCCGCACGCCACCGACAGAGCGAACGACGCGAGCAGTGCGAGGTGAGAAAGACGGTTCGCGGTGCGCATGAATGACTCTCTCGGAGCCAGTCCGCCGTATCGCAACCGTCTAGAGTGACTCGGCCGTTCACTTTAGTACGCACGTTGCTCACCGAGACTCACCTCTCATGTGCTCGCCGTGCGCTTGTTTCGTACGCGAGCATGCGTCAGCCTCTTGCATGCAAAGGACATTGGAGGCCCCTGGTGAGCTCTTCTCGTCCGCCCCGTTCGTCCCGTCCCCCGCGTGAGGGCGCGCGCGTCCTCGTCGTCGACGACGAGGCGGTGCTACGCGACGCGGTCGCCGGGCTGCTCGAAGACGAGGGGTATACCGTGGAGTGCGCGTCGAACGGCGCGACCGGTCTCGAGAAGGCGTTCTCCTTCAGGCCCGACATCGTGCTCGTCGACTACGCGATGCCGGTCAGTGACGGCCCGACGCTCGTCGAGAGCCTGCGCACGCTCGTGCGTCCCGCGCCGGTCCTCGTGGCGGTCTCCGCGATCAAGGAGGCGCAGACGTGGTGCGCCGACTACGGCATCCCCATCTTCGTGATGAAGCCGTTCGAGGACACGACGCTGATCCGCGCCGTCGACAGCGCGCTCCAGCTCGCCCGGAACGCGCGCGCCCCCAAGGCAAAGGTCGCGTCCGGGACGAGAGCTTCGGTCCGTGCGGCGTGCGTCGTCGCCGTCGGAGATCTCCACGGTGACGACACGCTGCACGACATCCTGCCCGAGTCACTGCGCCACGCAAGGGTCGTCGTCGTCGACAGCCCCGTGGAGGCGGAGCGCATCCTCGAATTGATCGTCCCGGATCTCCTGGTGCTGGACGACACGGCCGAGCACGACGCGCTCGCGAGCAAGGCGGCCGCAAAGGGGGTGCCGATCCTGCTGCGTCCGGCGGCGATCTCCGACTATCGCATCGCGCTCGACGACGTGGAGCTGAAGCTCCGCGGCGGCGGAGGATGATCCGCTAGGAGGATCTGGTAGATCTCCTGTGGCAGATGCCCCACGGAGACCACCCGAGCACGCCTGCGACGAGCAGGGCGCTCCCGATCCCGAGAGGTGCGGACGCCGCAGAGGTTCTGCGCGTCACGGCAGCGGCGTCGGAGCGTGGCGCGCGGACGATCCTCGCGACGGTGCTCGCGCGGCGCGGCTCGACCCCATCGACGCCGGGGCAGAAGCTCGTGCTGATCGACGACGGCACGTGCGTCGGGACGGTCGGCGGTGGCGCGATCGAGCGGGACGTCCTCGAGACCATGCAGCGCGCGCTGCACGACGACGGTCCTGCGTCGAAGCCCCCCTCGAAGCCACCCTCCAAGCCACCCTCCAAGATAGAGACGTACAAGCTCGGCGCCGAGCTCGGCATGTGCTGCGGCGGTCACGTCGACGTGTTGTTCGAGACGATCGTCGTCGCAACGCCCGCGCTCGTCGTCGGCGCCGGGCACATCGGCTCGATCGTCGCGCCGCTGCTCGCGCAGTGTGGGTTCGCGGTCACGCTCGTCGACGAGCGCGAAGACTGGATCAAGGAGGACACGACCGAGCCGCGGCTCCGCCGCGTGATGTCGGACTTCGAGCTGATCGGCGCGACCGTTCCCCGCCACGGCGTGGCCCTCGCGATGACCCACGATCACCAACTCGATCAGCGGGTCGTCGAGTGGGCGCTGCGGCAGCGGTTCGCGTTCGTCGGCGGCGTCGGCTCACGCGCGAAGCACGCGCGCACGTGCGCACGGCTCGAGGCGAAGGGGTTCGACGGCGCCGACATCCGCCGTATCCGGATGCCGCTCGGCATCCCCATCGGAGCGCGGGCACCGCACGAGATCGCGGTGTCGATCGTCGCCGAGCTGATCGCGTGGCGCGCCGGCGCTGCCACCCGCACGTGACCTACGCGGACGTCGTGACGTTGGTGCTCGCCGCCGGACGAGGCGAACGCATGGGCGGACCGAAGGCGCTGCTGTCGATCGAAGGACGACCGCTCGCAGCGATGCACGCCGAGCGCGGTCTCGGGCGCGTCGTCGTCGTCGTCCGTGCGGGGGTCGCGGCGACGCTTCGGCTCGTCGAAGACGATGGGACGCGCGCGCGTGGAGGCCTCCCCCCGAGAACGCTCGAGCTGGTCGTGAGCACCGAGCCCGACGAGCTCGGCCCTGCGGGGTCGATCGCGGCGGCCGTCCGCGCCGGCGTGCTCGCGGACGCGGAGCGGGTCGTGATCACGCCCGTCGACGTGCTGCCGCGGGAGCACGACGACCTCGCGCGACTGCTCGCTGCTCTGGTCGACCCCGAGCCGCAGCCCGAGCCGCAGCCAGAGCCCCAGGCCGCGC
>JBKJQC010000639.1:0-24473 GCA_046593995.1 Polyangiales bacterium | reverse complement strand
TGCCGCTCGATCGGCGATGGGCGTACGCGTTCGCGATCTACACCGCGGTCCGAGCGAACGAGCTCGCCGCGGTGACCGCGACATCGATCGACCTCGAGCCCGAGCTGATGCCGCTCGTTCGTCTGCTCGTGGAGCAGCGACCAGACGGTCGCCTGTTCGAGCAGGCGCTCGGCGCGGATCGCGCGAAGTGGCTGCGCGTCGATCTACGCGCGGCGGGGATCACCCGCGAGGCGCTGTTCGTGCCGGCCAACGATCCGGTTCGCTCGCCGATCACGTTTCATCGGCTGCGCGACACGTGCCTCACGTGGATGGCGGTGCGTGGCGACGACCCACTGCGGATCCAGTGGCGCGCGGGGCACACGGACTTCGGGACGACGCAGAAATACATCGACGTCGCTCGAAACCTCGGGCCCGCGTTTGGGGTGCCGTTCCCGGGGTTGCCAGTGTGTCTTCTGCGTGGTGCGAGCGAAGAGACGGAGGTTGAAAATGGCACGTCGATCTGAAGCTCCCCCCGCCGGGAAGGTGTCGGCCAGCGCTCAGGATGCGGCGCCACCTGCCGCAGGGGAGACTGATCCGAGCCGCCGTTGTTGGGCGGTCTTCCCGTCCGACACACGTACGATCGAGCGAGGGCGAAGGTGCGACCTTCGCGGACGCTTGCCGAGGACCGCGACCGCTCTCTAGCAGGGCGCACAGAAGCCGAGCTTCGTACATGGCGTACCGCCAACGCATCCCGCGTTGTTGCACGACGCGTCGGGGCTTTTCTTGCAGCAGCCTGGAACGCTCCCCTTGCAATCCGCGTCCGAGCTACATCCCGGCGAGCAGAGCGAGGTACCGGACTTCACGTCCGTCCAGCACTCAGTCGCGAGCGTAGTGCACTGGCTCTGGCCGCCGACGCAGCCGGTACACCCGTGCCCCACCGCCCCGTCGAGAAGCTGGCACTTGTACCCTCCGAGCAGCTTGCCGGTGGCGTCCATGTTGGGCACGCACGTCGTCCCCGCCTTGCACTTCAACCCTCCCACCGAGTGACAGTCGGACGACGGAGCCGTGTCGGTGTTGGTCGCGTCCGTCGCCGCGGACGTGTCCGCGGACGTCGAGGTGTCCGCGAACGTCGAGGTATCCGCGGACGTCGAGGTGTCGATCCGCGGCGCAGACGTGTCTTCTGGGGATGCGGTGCCCGTGTCCGTGGCCCCGCCTGAGTCCGTGCTCGTCGTGTCCGTCGTGCCGGCGGAGCATCCGAGCACCGCGACTGCCACTACGATCAACGCCGTTCGCTTCGCCATCGCACACCCCCAGGGTTCGGAACCAGGCCCGATGGAACCGGTGTTCCCAGCAGAATTCAACCTTTAGGTTGATAGCGCGGCACGAGGGATGTCGAGGACGTTCTCCGCGTGCCGGAGAACCCGGAACGATTGAAGAAGCGGGTCGCTCTGCGGATCCGGCTGCGTCGCCGAGAGCTGTCCCTGACGCTCGCCGCGCTCGCGGATCGGATGGAGGTGAGCGTCCAGTACGTGAACAAGTGCGAGCGAGGCGAGAACCTCACCATCGAGACGCTGGTGAAGATCGCGAACGCGCTCGACACGACGGTCATCGATCTCCTCCGAGATGACGACGTGAAGAAGCCTTGAAGCCTCGTCGATTCCGGAACTCGGCGCGCCGTGCCCCGTACCGGCAGGACCGTCGGCGTACTGATTGTCACGACGACGCGCGTGGCGGTCCCATCGCTGGCCGGGGATCCAGTCGACGGTGTAGAGCGGCCCGCCGCCGTCGCTGAACGCTTCGCGATAGAGGCTCGTGTCGGACCCATCGTCCGCGTCGCCGACAGCGAGCGCAGCACGGACCGTCTTCCCCGGCCACAACGCGATCGCCTCGAGCAACCTCGCATCGCACGCGGGTGCGACGGTGCACGCCGCAATCGCGCCTTCACGTTCGTGTCGCCGGGGCCATCCATGGCGGGGGCCGGGCACCGCACTCGCCGAGCTCTTCGACCCGAGCTGTTTGGAGCGTTGACGCACGAGGAGGACGCGCCCTCGACTCTCGGCGGTATCTCAGATCGATCCGGATGTTCGCCGCGCGTCGATTGTTGGTGAGCGCAACGAGGACCGGCAGCAACGCCTCCGTCCTCGGGGGCGTTGCGGGGAGGTCGCCTACGTCCGCGGCTCGTCCCGAGCCTCTCAGACGCGGGCCAGCTCGCGTCGCGTTCGTGCCAGCAACAAGGGCGAACGGTTGGGCACGCTGAACGTGCACCCGATGGCCACCGACGCGGGACCGACCGAGGACCGAGGAGACAGACAGCCGCACCCAAGCAGACAGACTGCGAGCGCCACGGCTTCCGTGGACGCGGCCGGTACTGCGCCGCCATCGGCGTCGGCGACCGCATCGGCATCTCCTACAACCCTTTAGCTGTTGGCGAGCTACGCGCCGAGGCGGAATCGCGGCGCGTCCATGCGCCGCTCGATGAGCATCGCCGCGCGAATGTGTCGGCAAAATGTCTCGATGACGTCCCCGCGTGAGCTTCCGTGAACCGCGTACGCGCGACCGCCGACGACGAGGACCAGTACGTGTCGGACCTCGCCAGCTGCCCCGGCCGTCACACGCACGTGATCCCCTTCGATGCTCGCAACCGGCACCGTCCGCCCGCCGACGGTGACCGAGGAATGCGTGACGCAGACCGCGCCGGCCTCGAACAGCGGTGCCCCCTCGGCGTGCGGGACGAGCCGTGAGTATCGACCTGCAACCTGCGCCAGTGCGACGTTCGCGTCTCCCATGAAACCACCCTCCTCGACCGGCGTCCCGTCGCCGTGTCGAGGCGTTTCGAGCCGAGGGCCGGATCCTGCATCACTTGGCGACGAAGACGTCGTCGGTGGTGCGCGCGCTCGACTTCAACGGGTTGAACGCACTGGCCGACTTCTCGGGGGTCTCGCGCGCGTAGATGTTCAACGTGCTGGCGGCGCGGACCGCTGCGACGGTCGACTGGCTCGCGAAGGTCGCGGCCGCGCTCGAGGTCGCGCCTGCGGCCCTGCTCGCCGAGACCGCGGTGGCGGTGAAGAAGCCCATGTTGGCGGAGGGCGGAGAAGCGTCTCCCTTTCGCGCGCGTCCCGGCGCAGGTCGCCGCGAAGATCGGCGCGATCCCCCTGGTGTCGCTCCGCGCGGCCGCCGGCCCGTTCGGGCGCGGCGAGGAGGTCGAGATTGACGAGTGGGTGTTGCCCAACGCCCGGCACAAGATCACGCCGGAGATGTTCGTCGCACTCGTCGAGGGCGAGTCGATGGCGCCGCGCATCCCGAACGGCGCCTACTGCCTGTTTCGTCACCCCGGTGCGCGGGCCGCTCGAGCGCAAGATCGTGCTGGTCGCGCATCGACGGTTCGAGGATCCCGAGACGCACGCGCGTTACGCGGTGAAGAAATTCGTCGGCGCGAAGAAGATACGAGCGGGCGCAGTGGTGCGACTCGCGTCGTTCAACGACAGCTTCAAGACCATCGAGCTGACGGTCGAAGATCCGCAGGATCTCCGGGTGATCGCGGAGTTCGTCGAAGTGCTCGGCTGATCGGTTGACCGGCTGCCGCGTCCTCGCTTCGATCTCTCGGTGCCTGTCATCCCGTGCAACGTCGGCCGTTTCGCGGTACGGGCCGGCGACCGGTTCTCCGCCTTCGATCCGCATCGCGCGACGCTCGCAACACATGGGCGAACGCCGAGCCTGACCGACGGTCCTGCTGCCGCGCTGATCATGGTCGCCGTCACCGACGTCGGCCGCGTCGTGGAGGTTCTCGAGGCGAGCATCGTGGCTGCCCTCCGCGCTCGCGCCGTCCCGCGTCACCAATCCCCGCTGCGTGACGACGGTCGGTCCCTCCCTGCCATGATCTTTCAATCGCGCGACGAGACCGAGACACGTTCCGAGAGCGCGCGGTCGCGCTCGCGGAGCGCCTCCTCGGCGAGCTGAATCTCGGCGAGGCTCGACCGCACCGTGCGCGTGCGGGAGCGCTGGCTGGAGTTCTTGCTCGGGGCTCCGCCGAGCATCGACGAGTACGGTTTGGCCGACGAACCGGCGCAGCCGCTCCCGCGAGATCGGCAGCGTGACGCGGTCGGACCGCGCTAGCGTGCTACCGTGCCGGCGTGAAACGTCGTGTGCCGCGGCTTGGCAGGCTCCGCTCGATGCGGTGGCTCGCGGTGCGCGGCCTCGCGTATCGGGTGAGGGCGGCGCTGCTGTTGCTCGCCTTCACACTCGGCTCGATCGTCGCCCGCGATGCGGCGCTCTTGCAGCGCCTCCAGGCCGACGCGCCGGTGTTGATGGAGTTGGTCGTCGAGTCGCGCGCGACCCTCGTCGACAACTACCGTCGCGCGAAGCTCAAGGTGCGTCCGTCGGGGATGTCGAAGCGCACCGCGCTCAGCCCGACGGATCCGCCCGACGACGACGACGAACTCGACGACGACAGCGATTCGTTCGCCGCGTCCTCCCGCCGTGCGCTCGCGGTCGCGGCCGCTTCGCCTTTGGTGGTGGCGACCGAGGAGGGGGCTCGCCTCCTTCTCGCACGCGCGGCTTCGTCCGATCCGACCGCACCGTCACACAGACTTCGACGTCAACGCGGCCCTCCGCGCTGAATCGCGCTCCGCCTCGTCCTCGTTGCCGGCGCGCCGGCTCGCAGTGCTTTGCTAGGAGTCAGCGATGTCTGTGTCGGCTTGCGTCCGCATTCGCGGGTGCGCAGCGCGCCGTGGTCTCGGAGTTGTGGTCGCGACGGCGGTATCGCTCGTTGCGTTGCGTGGTCATGCGCTCGACAAGCAAGGGAGCGCGCACGGGGGCAGCGTTGCCGGCGCCGCGAGCGGGTTCGGTATCGACGGCGCATTGTCCGGTGGTCTCGCGCTCTACAATCCGAGCTTCGCCGCGCGTCCTGACAACACGGGGCTCTCGTTCGCGCGGTACGCGTTGCACGTCGACGTAGATCTCATCGGACGACGACTCTCGATTCCGCTCGACGTCAACGTCGTCACCGATCGCACGAGGGACGGTGGCAAGAAGCTGTTGCCGAGCGAGCTCGATCTCATCGGCGGGCTCACGTCGACATGGGCCATCGGGCCGACCGCAATCGAGGTGGGATCTCGGTTCCAGCACGAGCGTCCCGTCGACCGAGGAACGTTCGCCCAGACGTTCGTCGACGCACGCGCGCGGTGGCTGCTGTCGCTGGCCGGTGCCGTACCTTCGGTCTCGTCGTCGCTCGGTGGCGGCGATCTGTCGGGCTGGCTCACGCTCGGATGGTTCGCCATCAACCGCACGTACGTCGCACGTCCCGACAACACGGGCCTCGCTCTCTTCCGCTACGCCGCGCACGCGCGGCTGTCCTTCTGGCAGGACCGGCTCGCCATCGGCCTCGACGCGACGTTCTTCACGGACCGGAACAGCGATCGCCGGTTCCGCCCGAGCGAGCTGGATCTCACACCGGAGCTCATCGTGCGCGCCGAGCCGTTCGAGGTGCATCTTGCCTACGAGCGCGACATGCCGCTCGACCGCGGCAGCTTCGTGCAGCAGTTCGTGTACCTGCTCGCCGTGTGGGAGTTCTCACTGTTCGAGGCCAAGCGCGAACCTCTCGAGGATCGGAACAATGTCGTCTCCCCGTAGGCTCTGGCTCGCCGTTGCCGCTGTCGCAGGAGCCACCGTGGCGCGGCCCTCGCTCGCCCGCGCGGAGGATCGCGACGGCGCGACGATGCATGGCTTCGGCGGGTACGCCCTTCCTCGCGGCGAGCATGCCGACGCGCACGGCCCGATGTTCGGCGTGCGCGTGGGAATCTCCCTCGAGCGCTGGCTGTATCTCGGTCTGGTGGCAGCTGACCACGTCGGCGCTCCCCGGCCGGGGACGCCCCGGTCTTCTTTCAGTCGCCTGGGCGGGGAGCTCGGAGTCGACTGGCGGACCGATCAGCTCATCCTGCGCCCGTCGCTCCAAGTCGGAATCACGCAGCGCAAGGTCGACGCGTCGGAGGAGACGCTTCCCTTCGTGACGCTGGGATCATCGCTGCTCTTTCGAGTGACCACGCCGCTCACGTTCGGGTTCGACGTACGAGCGTTCGGTATCGCTCGCCGCCCCGAGAGCTGGACTACGCTTGCCAGCATCGTGGTCGGGATCGACACGTGAGACACGGGGCGCATCTCGAGCTCGGCGTGCTGATGGTGCTCCTCGTCGGGGCATCGGTCGTCGCCTGCTACGCGCGATGGTTCGGTCCCGCGATCATGGCCGCTGGGACGGCGCTGTGCCTGCTGATTGGCGTCCTCCCGCGCCGCACCGGACGTGATGCGTCAGATAAGAAGCGATGACACGGTCGCCCGTGCTCAAATCCGCGCGTCATGAAGCGCGTCACGCCGCGCGGCGGCAGCCCCCTACGCCAACGGGCTCGCGCGGCGTCCGTTCACTCGGCGGGACTCGACGCCGCGCTCATTCCCGTGTGGCAATTGGCCACACGATGTCTCCGTGTGGCAATCCGCCACACGGGTGTCGTCATCAGCGGGCGCCTTCCGTAGGTAGGAAAGCTGTGATTCGTTTCCGCTTCACATGGCGCGCACCGACATGCGGATCTCCACGAAGCTCGCGCTGCTGGTCGGTGTCTTCGCGGTGGCGTTCGCGACATTCGCCTGGCTGACATTCGAGACGCTCGGGCGCGTGAAGGTCAGCGGCCCGGTCTACAACCGAATCGTCGAAGGAAAGGACATCGTCGCCGACGTCCTCCCTCCGCCCAAGTACATCATCGAGACCTACTTGGTCTGCCTGCAGATGCTCGGCGAGACCGACAAGATCGAGCTGCAGAAGCTCGTCGATCGCGGGAAGCGGCTACGCACCGAGTACGACACCCGCCAGGACTACTGGGTGAAGAGCCTCGAGGACAGTCCGATCAAACAGGCCCTTGTCGTCCGCTCGTTCCGCCCCGCGATGGAGTTCTTCGACATTCGAGACCGCGAGTTCATCCCCGCGATTGTGGCCGGGGACCGCGCGAAGGCGAGTGTGCTGCTGCATGGTTCGCTCCAGCGTAGTTATGAGGATCATCGAGCTGCGGTCGACGACGTCGTTGCGTGGACCAATCAGCGCAATGCCGACGACGAGAAGGCCGCCGTCCAGACCCTCGATCGATCCTATCTGTTGATGACCGGTCTCACCGGGGGGATCGCGCTTCTGCTCGCGTTGTTCGCCTGGATGACGCGTGACCTCTCGAAGTCGCTGACCGATCGCCTCGGGGACGTGGCAGACGCGGCGACCAAGGTCGCAGGGGGCGATCTCACCGTGCAGCTCGAACATGGTGGAACCGACGAGCTCGGGAAAATGGTGAACGCCGTACGCAAGATGACGGAAGGCCAGGCCTCGCTCGTCTCGCGCGTGAAGCAGTCCTCCATCGAGCTCCTCTCCACGGCCACGCAGATCGCCGCCGCAAGCAAGGAGCAGGACGCGACGATGTCGAGCTTCGGCGCCTCGACCACCGAGGTCGCGTCCGCCGTGCGTGAAATCTCGGCCACGAGCCAAGAGCTGCTCAAGACGATGACCGAGGTTGCGAACATGGCGAGCGGCGCGTCGTCGCGCGCCGAAGAGGGACGCTCGGCGCTCACCGAGCTCGAGGCCACCATTAGCGGACTGAACGACGCGACGGGAAGCATCTCCGCCAAGCTGAACACCATCCACGAGCGCGCCGCCGACATCAACGGCGTCGTCACCACCATCACGAAGGTCGCTGATCAGACCAACCTCCTCAGCGTCAACGCCGCGATCGAGGCAGAGAAGGCCGGCGAATATGGCCGCGGGTTCCTCGTGCTCGCGCGCGAGATTCGACGCCTCGCCGATCAGACCGCCGTGAGCACTCTCGACATCGAGCGCATCGTGCGGACCATGCAGGCCGCCGTCACTGCCGGCGTCATGGAGATGGACAAGTTCGCGGATGAGATGCGCCGTAGCCGCGAGCGCATCAACCAGGTCTCGACCAAGGTCTCCGAGGTCATCGAGCAGGTGCAGGGCGTCCTCGCCCGCTTCGAGCTAGTCGGCGTCGGGATGAAGAACCAGTCGGACGGCGCGCGTCAGATCAATTCCTCGATGTCGCAGTTGAACGAGAGCGCGCGTCAGATCTCGTCTTCGCTCCGCGAGTTCAACGACGCGACCGGCCACATGCGCGATGCGATCGACGTTCTGAAGCAAGAGATCGCGCCTTACCGAGTCGAGGCGTGACGCTTCTTCGCGCTCGAAGTTCTCGAACTGCCCACCCCATTCGACGCGATGCCCAGACGGCACCGGGGTCTCGGCCGCGGCGTGCGCGCGCATGAGCGTCACGCAGCGCTCGCGGACGCCACTGCGGTCACCAATGCCATGACGTCGACCGGCTTCTGCAGCTCCCCACCGGAGTGGCGCGGTGCACGGCGCGACGCGAGTCCGCGGATCGTGACGAGCGGCCACCGCGCTAGCACCGTCTGCCATGTTGCGGAGTCGCCGACGCCGTCGAAGTCGAAGACGACGACGTGAACTTCTTCGCGGCGCAGTACGTGAACGGCATCCGCAGGAGAACCGATCAGCGTCACCGCCGCGCCGTGACTCCGGAGCACTTCGAGGAAGAACCAGGCGAGGTCTCGGTCGCGCTCGATCAAGAGCACGTGGGAACCTTGCAGCGACGTTGCAGTGGGACGGGTTGAAACGGCTTGCACGCAACACGCCGGAGCAATCGCCATACCCGCATTGGTCCCGCGCGAAATTGCGAGGGGCGCGGGACGCGGAACCCGCGTCGAGCGGGGCGCTGTTTGTGGCGGTCCTGCGCCGCGTGCGGCGCGATGTCGCAAGGGAATGGTGTCGAGTGACAGTCGCGCCATTCACATTCGAGCGCGCGCGCGAATTGCACCGCCGCCGGCCATGCAGAAGCTCCAGCTCACGGTCGGTGCCGCGGCCGCGATTGCGACGACGGCGCTGTTGTCGGCGTGGTCTACGCCCGCGCCCTCGTCGCCGTATGCACAACCTGACGGTGGCACCGACGCCGCACCTGACGGTCGGACGGCGGACACGAGGAGACCGCATCCGACTCCGTTGCCTCCTCGTCCGACGCCGCCGTCACCGCTATGAACGCACCTGTTCGCACGTGCGTGCGTCGGTGCCCTCAGAGTTTCTCCGGCGCAACGGTCGCGATCGCTGTGAGCAGCCTTTCGACGGGCACAGGCTTGTCGAGCACCCAACGAAAGCCTGACTCTCGCGCGCGCACCGCCAGCCCCCCTGCAGCGCCGGCGAGCACGATGAGCGGGGCATCGAGCATCCTGGAGATCACCGCGAATGGCTGTGCGAGGCCGTCGAGATCGATGATGACGACGTCGGGGCGAGTGGTGGTGAACGCTTCCAGAACGGCCCCGATCGCCGCGACGTGCACCACCCGAGCGCCATTGGTCGTGAGGACGTTGACGAAGAGTGCACCGAGATCCGCGTCGCTCTCGACGAGCAGGATGCGGCGGCGATCGACGACGGGGCGAAAACGCCGCGAGCTGGGAAATGTCACTCCGGTGCGAGAATCAGCAGCAAGCGTGCCACGGAAGTCCGGCGTTCAGTGCTCCCGTAGCACGCGACTGTCGCGGGATCGGAATCTGCACCCTCGGCGCCCGGATGCTTTTCTCTCGTGCAGTTCGCGCGTGATCGCCGACGCACAATTGCCCCATGTGACGAAGTGCCTCCCGGCGCGAGCGTCGAGGTGAGCTCACCGCTCGGCGAGGACGTGCGCGGGTTCATCTGCGCGCACATCCAATCCGTCGAGCAGCTCGAGTTGCTCCTGCTCCTACGCCGCGAACGCAACCGCCTCTTCACGGGTGAGGAGGCTGCGCGGGAGCTTCGCGTCCATCCGGACTCGGCAGGCCGGTGCTGTTGATCATCTGGGCCATCATCAACAAGAACCGACGCTCGACCTGAGGCCGAGCGGTCAGGCATCCGTCGACCGCTCGGCGACCGTCGCGGTCACGTCGCCGTCGACGACGCGCAACATCGACCGTCCGAGGACCAGAGCCGTCACCGCGGCGAGGCCGGAGCCAATCAACACGGCGAGCTTCGCCGCTGCGAGCGCCGGCGGAGACTGGAACGCGAGTTGCGCGACGAACAACGCCATCGTGAAGCCAATCCCGGCGACGCACCCCACCACCACCAATCCGCGCAGGCTGACGCGCGTGGGCAACGCCGCGACTCGCAGCCGCACGGCGATGAGCGATGCGCCGATGATCCCGAGAGGCTTGCCGACGACGAGACCCAGCACGACGCCCACCGTGAGGCGGCCTTCGGCCCCGCCGAGCGCAGCTCCGCTGACGTTGACTCCGGCATTGGCGAGCGCGAACAGCGGCATGATCGCGAACGCCACGGGGATGTGCAGGACCCGTTGGACGCGCACTACCGGAGCGACTGCTTCACGCGCCGCGCGCGTGATGTCGTCGAGCGGACCGAGCAGGTCGTCGGTCGCGAGATCCTCGCCGCGGACGCGACCGATGACGCGCTCACTGCGCGCGACGAAGCCCACCTGTCCGAACCACGCCCGCGCGGGCGTGAGCAAGCCGAGGACGACGCCAGCGATCGTCGGGTGGACGCCGCTTCGGAGAAGCCCCGACCAGAGGACCATCCCGGGCACGATGTAGAGCGCCGCGTGCCTGATCCCGAGACGCTGCATCAACAGCACGCCCAGGATCCCGCCGATCGCGATGACCATACCGGACCACTTCAGGCCGGCCGAGTAGAAGATGGCGATCACGAGGATCGCGCCGATGTCGTCGATGATCGCCAATGCGAGCAGCAGAATTCGCAACGCTGCCGGTACGCGCTTGCCGAGGAGCGCCAACACACCGACTGCGAAGGCGATGTCCGTGGCCATCGGCACGCCCCACCCTTTGCGATACGCCCCGGTGGGGTTCACCGCGAGAAAGATGAGCGCGGGTAACGCCATGCCGCCGACAGCCGCAGCCATCGGTAGCGCGGCGCGCGCAGGCTGCGAGAGCTCGCCCTCGTGCATCTCGCGACGGACCTCGAGACCGACGAGGAAGAAGAAGACGACCATCAACATGTCGTTGACGACGAAGTGGAAGGACGCGCGAGCGACC
Source organism: Polyangiales bacterium (assembly GCA_046593995.1). GTDB lineage: Bacteria > Myxococcota_A > Polyangia > Polyangiales > JADJMO01 > JALHOE01. The sequence continues at coordinate 13,412 of JBKJQC010000639.1, read as the reverse complement.
TGGGCGCCGACGCCGACACTCACTTCCGTGTGCCAGAAGCGGTCGTACGACGCCCCCCATCGAGAGTTCGCCCACGCGAGGGCGGCTGCGGCAGCGACCAAGAGCACGATGCCGCTCGCTGCTTCGATGTGGAGGAATCGCTCGACCGGCGCGAGCACGGCCCGCGCTGCCGATCGACCGAGCGGCCACGCCTCCGGCGGAGCTTGGGGGACCCCGGACGTGCTCTCCGTCGGCGGCTTCGACATGGATCGGCGTGCGTACACACGCGCTGCGTGGGGGTCGACGCAGCCCGTGTGGCATCGCGCCACACGCACCTGAAGCCGCGCAAAGCTAACCTCACGTCGCGTGACGTTCCTCCTGCTCGCCTTCGGCCTGCTGCTCCTCTACTTCGGCGCCGAGTGGCTCGTGAAAGGCGCCGCCGGACTCGCGCGCTCCTTCGGCGTTCCGACGATGATCGTAGGTCTCACAGTCGTGGGATACGGCACGTCCGCCCCCGAGATGAGCGTGAGCGTGCTCGCGGCGCTGCGCGGCAGCTCCGAGATCGCGCTCGGGAACGTGATCGGCTCGAACATCGCGAACCTCGGTTTGATCCTCGGAATCACCGCGATCATCGCGCCACCTCGCACCGACGGCACGCTCGTGCGCCGCGAGATCCCGCTGATGCTCATTTCGACCGCGGCGCTTCCCCTCATGCTGTGGGACGGGCTGCTGTCGCGCGTCGAGGGCCTGCTTCTCCTCGGCGGCGCGCTCGGGTTCACCGTCTGGCTCGTGCGTGATCTGCGCGTGCAGCCGTCGGTCCCGCGCGTCTTCGAAGCGGCTGCCGAAGACGCCGGAGCGCCGACGAGCGTCGGACGGCCCGCCCTCGTCGCCTTTTCCGTCGTCGGGCTGGCTGTGCTCATCGTGGGCGGCGAGCTGTTCGTGCGTGGCGCGGTCGCTCTCGCCCGTCAGCTCGGGCTCTCGGACCACGTGATCGGCCTCACTGTGGTCGCCGTCGGTACGTCGCTCCCCGAGCTCGCCACCTCGGTGATCGCGGCGCGGCGCGGCCACGCTGACCTCGCCGTCGGCAACGTCGTCGGCTCGAACCTCTACAACGTCCTGCTGGTGCTCGGAGCGACCGCGATCGTCAGGCCGATCGCTGGCGACCTCCGCATCGTCAGGATCGATCTGGTGGTCCTCGCCGGCGTCACGGTATTTGCCGCGATCTTGCTGCGCACGGAGCGAGTGCTGCAAAGGTGGGAGGGCATCGTGCTGGTCTTCAGCTACGCAGCATTCGTCGTCTACGCCATCGCGTGACGGCCGCGATGGCGGCTCCCCCACCGGCCGCGCGCTCGGCGCCGGCCACGTCACGCTCCGACGTCGGTCCCTCCGCCACGGAGCGATACGCATCGTGAGGCGTTCGTGTCGGGCGGGACAACCTGTCGCACCCACCGGGCGACTCTCGCGCGCGGGTCACGGACGCTTCGAGCGTGCCATCATGCGTCCGCATGCGGGTCGCATCGAAGCTCACGCTCGCACTCGTCTTCGCCGTCTTCGTCGTCCTTGCCGTGCATGGTGTACTGGCGGCGCGGCGCGAGCTCGACTTCTTGGAGGCAGACACGCAGCGGGACGCGCGCGTCATGGGGCGCACGCTCGTCGCGGTCGTCTCCGAGGTCTGGCGCGCGCAGGGTGCGGCGCGGGCGCTCCAGACGATCGACGAAGCCAACGAGCACGACGCGGCGGTGAACTTTCGGTACGTCTCTCTCGATCCTGCCTCCGCGCGCAAGCCGACGATCGACGCGGCGCGAATTGGATCGTTCGTCATCGGCCGCTCGACGGTCTTTCGAGAGCTGGAGAGCGAAGGGAAGATCTTCACGTACATCCCCATTCCCGCCGATACCTCTCTGCTCGGCGCCATCGAGGTGTCGTCATCGCTGAACGAGCAGCGCAGCTACGCGCGTCGGAGCATGGTCTCGAACGGCGTGACCACGCTTGCGACGACCCTGGTCGCCGCGGTCGTCACGATCATGCTCGGTGCCTTCTTCGTCGGGCGCCCGATGCGAGGGCTGATCGCGAAGGCGCGAAGGATCGGCGCTGGTGATTTGTCTGGCCCGGTCGAGCTGTCGCGGCGCGACGAGCTCGGCGAATTGGCGCGTGAGATCAACGCGATGTGCGAGCGTCTCGGCGAGGAGCGCGCGGCGCGGATGCGTGCGGTCGACGAGCTGCGGCACGCCCACCGGCTCGCGGTCGTCGGCCGCCTTGCCGCAGGAATCGCGCACGAGCTCGGAACGCCGCTCCATGTGGTGACGGGGTGGGGGCAGATGATCGCGCGTCGCGAGGTGGAGGCGGACGGTGCGGTCTCCGCCGCAGCGAACATCGTGACGGCCGCCTCGAAGATGGCGAGCATCATCCGACAGCTCCTCGACTTTGCACGCCGGGGCGACGTACGAAAGGAACCGCAGTCGCTCGAGGCCGTCGTGCGTCAGGCCGTCGCGCTGCTGTCGCCACTCGCCGACCGCCGTGGCGTGGAGGTGGCCATCGAATCTCCTACGGAGGAGCTCGTCGTCGATGTCGATGCGGCCCAGCTGCAGCAGGCGGTCACCAACCTCGCCGTGAACGGGATCGATGCGATGAGCTCGGGCGGCGGGCTGACGATCGGGCTATCGCAGGTGGTCGCACGGGCGCCTCCGGAGCTTGGAGGCCGCGCGCTCTCGTGCGCGGCGATCACCGTGCACGACGATGGTCCGGGGCTCGATCCTGCGCTCCTCGACCAGATCTTCGAGCCGTTCTTCACGACGAAAGGACCTGGCGAGGGGACCGGGCTCGGACTGTCGGTCTCCTACGGCATCGTGCGTGAGCACGGCGGGTGGATTGCCGTGGACTCGGTGCCGGGGCACGGCGCGTGCTTCACCGTGTTCCTTCCCATGCGAGCCGAACCATGAGCGGGCGAGTGCTGCTCGTCGACGACGACCGAAGCCTCTGCGAGATGCTGGCCGCCGGCCTCACGCGACGAGGCTTCGACGTCGAATGGACCACGACCGCGGAGGACGCGTTCTCGCGGGTGCGCTCGCGTGAGCTCGACGTCGTCGTGACCGACTTGAACATGAAAGGGATGAACGGCCTCGAGCTCTGCGAACGGATCGCCGGCGACCGTCCCGACCTTCCCGTGGTGGTCATCACGGCGTTCGGCAGCCTCGACACCGCGATCGCAGCCATGCGTGCCGGCGCGTACGACTTCATCACCAAGCCGTTCGAGACCGAGGGGCTCGCGTTGACACTCACGCGCGCGGTCCAACACCGCGCGCTCCGCGAAGAGGTCCGCCGCCTGCGGACCGAAGTGGAGTCCGCACGACGCATCGAGGGCGTCATCGGATCGAGCCCCGCGATGGACGAAATCGCCGCGCTCGTCACGCGCATCGCGGACACGGATGCTCCCGTCCTCGTGACCGGGGAGAGCGGCACCGGCAAGGAGGTCGTCGCGCGTGCGATCCACGCCAGGAGTCGCCGCAGTCACGGGCCGTTCGTCGCGGTGAACTGCTCGGCGATCCCCGAGAACCTGGCCGAGAGCGAGATGTTCGGCCATGCGAAGGGGGCATTCACGGACGCGCGATCGGCACGCACCGGGCTCTTCCAGCAGGCGCATGGGGGCACCCTGTTCCTCGATGAGATCGGTGAGTTCCCATTGGCGCTGCAGCCAAAGCTGCTTCGCGCGCTGCAGGAGCGGACGGTCCGCCCGGTCGGCGGAGACCAGGAGATCCCCTTCGACGCCCGCATCATTGCGGCGACCAATCGCGATCTCGAGCAAGCGGTCGAGGAGAAGCGCTTCCGCGACGATCTGTACTATCGCGTGAACGTCATCCGGATGGTCCTCCCGCCTCTGCGTGCGCGCGGAGCGGACGTGCTCGTGCTCGCGCAACATTTCCTCGATGGATTCGCGAAGCGCATGGGTAAGGCGGTTACCGGCATCTCGCCCGCTGCTGCCAAAAAGCTCGTCGCGTATTCGTGGCCGGGCAACGTGCGCGAGCTGCAGAACTGCGTGGAGCGCGCCGTCGCCCTGACGCACTACGAGCGTCTCGCGGTCGAAGATCTCGCCGAGACCGTTCGCAACTACCGCCGCTCGCACGTGCTCGTGGCTGCAGACGATCCCACGGAGCTGGTCACGATGGAGGAGGTCGAGAGACGGTACGTGCAGCGCGTCCTCGAAGCGACCTCCGGGAACAAGAAGGCGGCCGCGAGCATCCTTGGATTCGACCGGCGAACGCTGTATCGCAAGCTCGAGCGCTGGGGCATCCCGACCGACTCGCGCGAGGAGTGAGGCGGCACGTTTGCCACATGAGGCGGATTGCCCCTCGGCTCACTCCGCGTGATCTCCTCGGGACGTTCAGCTCCCATGTTGGAGTCTGCGAAGGTGGATGCACTGGCAAGACTTCTCCTCGCAGATGCCGCACGCGCGGCGACGAATGTCAGCTCTCTTCGAGGAGGACGAACTCGGCCTTCAGAGCATCGCCGCGCGCCACCGCGCTACGCAGGAGCGCACCCACGAGATGATCGTAGGTCGTCGCCCGCTCCTGACGCATGCGTTGGATCGCCGCCCGCGGGAGCAGGTACACCGACGAGGCGGTCTCCGCGCGCAGTGAGCTCTGCCAGCGTGCGTCGTCCACCAGCACCCGTTCGTCCCAGATCTCGCCCGGTCCGAGCGTCGCGATTCGAGCCTCGCCCTGTGGCGTCTTGTGCACCACCGCGAGGTGGCCGCGTCTCACCAGCACGAGCTGATCCGCAGGCGTCGCCTCCGCGAAGAGGACTTCGTCGACGACGAGGTCCTTCGTCAGGAGGAGATGCGTCAGCTCCTCCGCCTCCTCCTTCGAGAGCTCCGAGAACCCGTCGTAGCCGCGGAGATCGACGACGTGGTGGGACAGTCGTACGCCGTGCTTCTCGATGACCTCGTTCTCGCAGGCTTCGAGCGCACGATCGAAGGTGTCGTGGAGGTGCTCGGGCCCGACCTTCTCGAGGATACCCATCTCGACCAGGATCTCGTGGAGCCCCGGGCAGCTCGCGACCACGATGCCGAGGCCGCTCAGGCGAACGCTCTTACCCTGCTCCCGAAGGCGATCGACGATCGAGAGCAGCAGCTGAGCGCCGCTCAGATCCATGTCGCGCACCCGCGCGAAGTCGAAGATGACGCGCTCGCTCGCGCCCGTGTCGTTCTCGAGCTCGGAAGCCAACGTGTCCGTCGTCCCGAAGAACAGCGAGCCGCCGAGCTGATACGCCACGGTGCCTGCGGCGTGCATGTGGAGGATGTCGAGCTCCTCCGGTCGGCGATTGCGGCGCGACGTCACTTCATGTCCTCGCAGGCGGCGGCGAACGACGCCCTGCTTGGCCTGCTGGCTGATGAAGAGGATTCCGGCGATCGCCACGCCGATGCCGACCGCGATCATCAGGTCGACCGCGACGGTGACGACGGTCACGACCAACATCACGAGGAATTCGCTCCTCACGCGTCTTCGCCTCACGAGCTGCAGTGAGTACGTGTCGATCATGCCCACCGCGGTGACGAACAAGATGCCCGCGAGCGCGGACATCGGGATCCATCCGGCCGGCTTCCCGAGTGCAGCGACGACCACCAGGATGACAATCGAGTGGAACATGCCGGAGCGACGCGAACGGCCGCCCGCGTTGATGTTCACGAGCGTCCGCACAGTGGCACCGGCACCAGCGATACCCCCGAAGAGGCCGCTGACCATGTTGCCGATGCCTTGCCCGAACAGTTCCCGCCTCGAGTCGTGGCGGGTGTGCGTGATCGAGTCGGCGACCACTGAGGTCAGAAGCGAGTCGATCGACCCGAGCACGCCCAGCGTCAGCGCGCTCGTGACGACCCTCTGCAGATCGGCCGCCGAGACGCCCCCGAGAACACCTACCTGGAAGAGCGGGACGATCTTCTTCACCTGCTCGAAGCTCGAGAACGGGCTCGCGATCGGTCCCACCAGGAGCGGGTTCTCCGTGGCGCGGAACGGCGCCTTTCCCGCCGCTGCGAACGCGAGATACACCGCGATTCCGACGAGGAGCCCGACCAGCGACGCAGGGATGATCTTCGACGCTCGCCTCGTCACGAGGATCGCCGCGATCGTCATGCCGCCGATTCCGATCGGTACCCACGCGGACGCCGGATCGAACGTGGAGAGTGCGCCGCTCACGCCAAGGAACGGCTTGATCTGGCCGAGAAAGATGATGACCGCGATGCCGTTCATGAATCCCGCAACGACGGGGTACGGGATGAACTTCACGATTTTCCCGCCGCCCGTCGCCCCGATGACGACTTGGACGATGCCGCCGAGCGCCACGGTGAATCCCGTGAGCGCGAGCACGAGCGGAACGCTCTCGGTAGAGCGACCGGCAAAACTCGCCGCGATGAACGACGTGGTCACGACGGTCATGGGCCCGGTGGGACCGGTGATCTGCGCGGGCGTGCCGCCGAGTAGCGCAGCGAAGAACCCGGTGAAGATCGCGCCCAGGAGGCCGACGAGCGCGCCGGTCGGCGCGTGCTCCGCTCCGAGCGGCGCGACGACGGCAACGCCGAATGCGACGGCGAGAGGAAGCGCGATGATCGCGGCGGTCACCCCGCCGAAGAGATCTCCACGCAGACTCGCGCGCGCGTCGGCCATGTCGCGAAACTAAGTGACAGCGCACGACGATGTCGACCATCGATCGATGTCGGTCATCCGCGACACCGCGTGGACGCCGGCTTCCGAATCGAGCCCAAGCGCCACATGTGGCGTATTGCCTCAGCGTGCGCGTACGAGTTGGCGCGTTGCGAGGCCGCGCGCGGGGGGCACACGCGTTGCTCAGGAGGACGCCGGCGCCGCGCTCGCTTCGCCGTCGGGAGATGCGGCAGGCGCTCCTCCCGTCGATGCGCCGGCCGGATTCTCGGCGGGCTTCTTCTCTCCGCACGCGGCGGTGAACACGATGCCCAGCAATGCGGCGAACGAGACCATCAGAACCTGCTTCATGAGAGTCTTGCCGCTAGCAAGCGACGCGCCGAGGACGGCCGGCGCGGCGATCGTGCTCGTCACCGCGCAGTTCACGATCGAGGAGGCGACGGCGCTCGCGAACGTTGCGAGCTCTCGTGCCCTCGCTGCGGCCACGACTCTCGCCGTAGTCACCGCGCTCCCCATCGTGATCCTCGCGAGCGTCCTGTTGGACGCCGACATCATCGCGCCGCGGCGCGCGGCGAACGCGTTCGCCTCTCTGGCCGCGGCTGCGGCATTCTTCGTCACGGTCACGTCGGCGATCGCTGGCAAGCACCGCGCGGCGTCTCTGGTGGTCGCGGCACTCTTCGCGATTGCTGCCGGCGGCTGCTCGCTGGTGGCGGCGCGCGCGGCCCGGGCGGCCCGCGAACGGAAGCCCGAGGCGCTCGTCGCCGTCGGGCTCTCGCTCGCGCTGCTCGCGAGCTCGGCGAATCGCGCGTTCTATCCACGTCTCTACCCGGTCCTGCACTACGCGCTCGCCGTGGCGATCGTCGTCGCTTCGGTCGTCGCAGCGCACGGCCTGACCATCCTCCGCGGCACGGCAAGCCTCGGATGGCTCGGCGCGCTCATCGCGTCGTGGTTCCTGTGCGCGACGCCGCGCGCGGCACACGCGCTCTCCGGCTGCGAACCAACCCGGCGCGCGTTGCACGAGAACAGCGAGCTCCTCCGTCCCGTCGTGCGGTGGAGCGCGCGACTGGTCCCCCCGCGGCCGCGCGAGGTCGCGCCCGCGATGGATCCGCTCACTCTACCGCTCGGTGGACCGAGGCTCGTCGCCGGACGCGCGAGCGTCCTCTTGATCACCGTCGACGCGCTCCGCGCCGACCACGTCGGCGCATACGGCTACGCGCGCCGACCGACCACTCCGAACCTAGATGCGCTCGCCGCGCGCGGAGTCGTCCTCGACGCCGCGTACACCGCTGCGCCACAGACCTCGTACGCGCTCGCCTCCCTGATGACGGGCTGCCATGCGCGCGCGATGCTCGACGCCGGGCTGCCGCTCGGGAGGACATGGCCTGCGCTGCTCGCCGAACGCGGGTACGCGACGGCTGCCTTCTACCCCGAGGCCGTGTTCTTCACCGACCGCGAACGCTTCCGAGGCCTCGAGCAGAGCAAGCTCGGATTCGCTCACGCGACCGTCGAGTATTCCTCGGCGGACGAACGCGCGGGCGCGGTGCAACTCTTCGTCGCGAGCGCCTCCCGACCGTTCTTCGCGTGGGCACATTTCTTCGAGCCACACGAGCCCTACGACGGCTCGCCTGACTTCGAGTTCGGCGACACCGCGCACGATCGCTACGACGCCGACATCGCCGTGGCGGACCGAGCCCTCGGCCGGCTCGTACGCTCCACGCTGGAGGCGGAGCCCAACACGCTCGTCATCGTCACCGCGGATCACGGCGAGGCCTTCGGCGAGCACGGCGCGCAGTTCCACGGGACGACGCTCTACGAGGAGCAAGTGCGGGTCCCGCTGATCATCCACGCCCCATGGGTCCTGAGACCGCGTCGGCTCGGTGAACCGATGCAGACAATCGACCTGCTCCCGACCATCGCTCACGCGCTCGACACCGCGACGAGCGAGTCGCTACGCGGTCGCGATGTCGGCGGCTGGCTCCTCGCCGGCGAGGCACCCGGAGGGACGGGGGTCGCATTCGCCTCGCTCGGCGACAGTGCGATGCTCGCGGTCGGCCATGAGCGGCTGCTCTGCCAGCGGTCGATCGCCGCGTGCGCAGTGTTCGATCTCCGCAGCGACCCACTGCAGCACTTCCCCATCGAGAGCGGAGACCGCCTCACGGAGCTCCGTTCGATGCTCGAGGTCGTCGAGGCCGGCAATCGCGGGGCGCACTGACGACGCAGCGCGATTCCCGCGAGAGGCAGTCAGTCGTCGGCGGCAGGCTTCGGGAGCAGCTTCGGGAGCAGCGCGCGCAGCCCCACGAGCGCGACCTCCTCATGGGGATTGGCACTCGGCGGGTTGAAGCGCGTCGCCTCACGGTGAACTTTCGCGGGCTCACGGCGACGAACCGTCGAGGTAGCGGGCCGGCGAGGGTGTCGGCGAGACGACGCCGCAATACGTGCGAGCCGCGCCGCCGCGCGTGGAGTGATGGTAGCGGCTGCACGGGGCGGGCGACTTCATGGGAGTCGTTGCGCACGCCGTGAGCAGCGCGCCGAGCGCGCCGACTGAGATCGCGATGACGATACGAGGACGGCTCATGCCTTCACCTCCGCGGTCGGCGGATCGCTTGCTTGCTGAACGTCGTCTCCCTCGTCGTCGCCGGCCTCCGGCGCGGGCTCGAGCCGCCGGTTGCCGATGATCAACCGCAACATCACGGGCATGATCAACAGCGTCAGGACGACCCCGACGAGCAAGCCGCTGATGACGACCGTCGCCAGGGGTCGCTGCACTTCGGCGCCGGCGCTGGTGGCAATCGCCATCGGGATGAAGCCCAGCGCGGCGACCAGCGCTGTCGAGAGCGTGGGGCGAAACGCCGAGCTGGCTGCCGCCACGATGCGCTCGCCGATCGAGAGGTCGGGAGAAGTCTCCAGGAGCCGCGTGGTGAGGACCACGCCGCTCATGACGGAGACTCCTGCGAGGGCGATGAAGCCCACCGCCGCAGGGATGCTGAACGGCATGCCGCGAAGCACCAGTCCGAGGATGCCACCGCCGAGCGCGAACGGCAGCGCCGCGAGCGTGACGATCGTCAGGCGCACGGACTTGTACCCGACGAAGAGCATGATCGCGATGATGGCGAGCGCGATCGGCACGAGCAGCGAGAGACGATTCTTCGCGCGGGTGAAGTTCTCGAACTGTCCTCCCCAGCGCACCTCGATACCCGCGGGCAGCTTGATGGCTTCGGCGCGCTTGCGTGCGTCGGCGACGAAGCCGACGAGGTCACGGCCTCGCACGTTCGACTCGACCACGAGGCGGCGGCGGAGCTGCTCTCGGCTCACCTGGAACAAGCCGCGCTCGAACTCGATCCTCGCGACGGCGTCGAGCGGGACGGGCTGTCCGGACTTGCTCGCGATCGGTAGGCGTCCGAGATCACGGTCGTTCGTCATCGCCTCGCCGCCGAGCCTGAGCACGAGGTCGAACGTTCGCTCCCCCTCGTACACACGGCCGACGAGCTGGCCCCTCGGTCGTCGACGATCAACACGAGCTCCTCGAGCTCCTCGCGCGCTCGCTGCGCGGTGACGGCCACTCGGTCGACACCGCCGTCAGCGTCAGCGAGGCGCTCGCCTTGCTCGCCGCGCAGGTCGCCGACGTGCTCGTTCTCGATGTCGCGCTCCCGGACGGTTCGGGATTCGATATGTGCCGGACGCTCCGACGCTCCGGGGTGCAAATGCCCATACTCTTGATCACCGCCCACTCCGCGGTCAGTCAGCGCGTCGAGGGACTCGACGCAGGAGCCGACGACTTCCTCGGAAAGCCGTTCGCGCTCGCGGAGCTACGAGCGCGCGTCCGCGCCCTAGGCCGTCGCGGCGCCATCCCGAAGCAGCTTCACTTCGTCCGCGGCACAGCGACGCTCGACTTCCTCGCACGCCGGGCTGAGGTCGCCTCTGTGGAAGTGCCGCTGACGGCCCGCGAGTGGGCAGTGCTCGATTTGCTCGCGTCGCGGCGGGGTCGTGTCGTCTCGCGCGGCGAGATCCTCGAGCTCGTTTGGGGCGATCCGAACGACGGCGGATCGAGCCTGGAGGTGCTCGTCGTCAGGATCCGCAAGAAGCTCGGTGAGGGCATCATCCGTCGCGCTCGCAGCCGCCGGGTGCACGACCAGGGCCGATTCCGGTCGCGAGGAGCGACGCTGCGCGGTCGTCCGCGGCGCGCGCACCGCGGTGGTCTCGATGGAGCGGATCGGGGGCACTCGGTGGGCCGCATACGCGATTGCGACGGCTGCCGCCTTGATGACCGCGACTCTGCTGGGAGCAATCGCGAGCCGGTCGACCGCGCGCTGGGCCATCGGACCGCTCACCCGACTACGCGATCGACTCGGCGAGACGACCGGCGATCCCGATCTCGGTGCCGACGAAGGCGTCCGCGAGGTGGATGCGCTGCGAGCAGCCCTTCGCGCATCGCTGCGTCGCTCTGCGGTCGCCGCTGCCACGGCCCAGCGCTTCGCGGCGGACGCATCCCACGAGCTGCGCACGCCGCTCTCGACGATCTCGGCGGAGCTCGAGCTCTACGCAGAGCAGCTGACCACGGCGGACACCCGCGACGCGATCACGCGCATACGCCGGAGCGTGGCGAACCTGTCGCGGCTCACCGAGCGCCTCCTGGTCTTGGCACGCGCCGGCGAGATGGTGGAGGGCGGCGACGCAGTGATGCTCGGCGAGATCTGCGAATCGATGCGCAGCGCCGACGTCCTCGTCCGAGGCGATGGAGTGGTCCGTGGCGACGAGACCCTCCTCACACGCATGATCGAGAACGCCGTGCAGAACGCGCTGCTCCACGGGAGCCCACCGGTCGAGATCACCGTGACCGAGCGGGACGATGACGTCGTGGTCGACGTCGTCGACCATGGCCACGGCGTCGCCGGCGCTGATCGGGAGCGACTGTTCGAGCCCTTTGTTCGCGCGCGCGGCAGCGAACGCGAGGGGTTCGGGCTCGGCTTGTCCCTCATCGCACAGGTCGCACGCGCGCACCGGGGCACCGCCGCGTTCGTCTCGGCCGAACGCGGCGCGCGCCTGCAGATCATCCTGCCGCGCTGGCGCCCGCGCTGACGATCAGTTCGCGATTGGCTCCACCTCGCGGCGGCGGAAGCCCTTGGGAAACCGACAGCGTGGTCGACTTCTGCACGAAGACAGCCGCGGAAGCCGCTAGGGCGTGACGCACGGCGCCGAGGTCGACGACCGCCGCGCCGGTCTTGATTCGGAAGGTCGTGTCGAGTCGCTTGCTCACGCGCGGAAACACGACCGGTTCGGAGCCGATAGAGAGCACGACCGAGAGCGAGTAGGTGTGGCCTCGCGCGAGATCGAAGCGAAATGCACCATCGGCTGCGAGGCGGGCTCGCACCACCGGCGCCGTGCTCGTTGCGGGCATCGATCGCGGTCGGTGCCGAGGGGAACGACGACGACACCAGCGTTCCCTGTACGGTCGACGTTCCACACCTACCCAGCGTTCGCCGACCCACGCGTCGTCCCCCGAACGAGAGTCGTCGCTCACGCCGGAGCCTGCGCTCCCGACGGGAATCGCATCGACTTGGGGCGGCGCTATCGTCGTGGGCGCGGGATCGCGCGGGATCGCGCGCGATGGGCTGCGGATCGCTACACTCCCGGACGATGCGGCTCGGCGCACACCTCGCAATCGTGGTCGTCGGTCTCCTCGGAGGCGCCGCGACATGCGGCCGCGCGCTTGCCGGCGAGCGGATCAGGCTCGAGAGCAACGTCACGTTCGGGCGGTTCGAGCAAGCCGTGCAGCAGGGACACGCCGGTCCGCGCGAAGGGTCGCGTATCGTCGAGGAGATGCACGTCGGTTGGTTCGCGAGCGGCGCGTACCGACTGCACGACCACTTCGCGGTTGGGCTCTTCGCGCGCTACGACGTGGGTGTCCGTCGCAGCGGGACGTTTCGCACATTCGACGCCGAAGGCCGAGCGCAGATCGATCGGGTCGGCGGCACCAACGCCGAGCTCTGGCTCGGGCCGATCGTGCGCGGGCACCTCGGTTTCGCGTTCCTCGAGCTCGGGTGGGCACCGTTCGCCATCCGCACCGACACCGGTCGCGCGGATCTCCCGAACGAGCGTGGCGAGAGTGACGGTACGTTCCGTAGCGGGCTGACCCCCTTCGCGTGGCTCGTCGGTCTCGGCGCGGAGATTCCGCTCGGGAAGACCGTGCTGCTGCTCGTGCGCTACCAGTATCGCAACCGCTACTTCCTCACCCGCGGCGGCGCCGAGATGACGCAAGGCGCAGCGCACGGCTCGCAGGATCACCGCCCCTTCCTCGGGTTCGGCTTCCGGCTGTGACCGTCCCCGTGCTCTGAGCGTGTGCCGACCCTATCCGTCGCGGGAGTCGAGCTCCGCGTTCACGAGGTTCCGCGCCGCACTGCCGTAGTCGTGCGCATCGACGTCGGACTTTCGCACCAAGATCGCGGGCGGGCGGATGCTGTGGGCGCGAAACGCCTTGGCGACGCGGAGGTGAACGTCCGTCTCGAAATGTTTCTCGTACTTGCAGTCGAAGACGTAGGGGCGTGCCTTGATGTGCATCGCCACGTAGTCATGCAGGATGACTTGCTTGACGAGGACGTTCACCTTCTGCGGCAGGAAGACATATGGGCTCGTCAGGCACGCCTCTCGAATCAGCTCCGCCGCGAGCTCTGCGTCCTGATCGATCCCGATGTAGAAGTCGAAGGGCGTCTGCATTTCGAGCGCGCCCCAGTTGCCGCTCGACGTGACGTCGGTGAGGACCTTGTTGTTGGGGATGGTGATGATGTT
>JBKJQC010000591.1:0-3975 GCA_046593995.1 Polyangiales bacterium | reverse complement strand
CGACCGGGTCGTTCGGCTGGTCGAAGGTCTCCACGGTCCCGCCGTAGATGAACTTCATCGCGGCCTTGTCGTACGAACCCAGACCGTGGAGGTCCGAGTTGAAGTCGAGGCCGTAGTCCATGATCGACGAGTACGAGAACTCCTCGATGCCGGCGTGCGCGGTCTTGCCGTTGCCGATCTCTTCCGGCGACTCCGGATCGAGGTAGCGCGGACCCATGCAGTTGTCGGTCTTCGAGTCGTGAGCCGTCACGCACGGCGTGTTGAGGTGCGCGCCGTTCGCGGTGCGGAGCTTCCAGTACTGCGGGTTGAAGTTCAGCGAGTCCCAGGTGCCCTGGAAGTTGTGGCGCAGCGACATCGTGTGACCGACCTCGTGCTCCTGGACGCCCTTGTAGATCGCGGCGCGGAGGTCCTCGAAGATCTTCTGACGACGCTCGGTCGGGTCCATCGAGCCGTACTTCGCGGCGTAGCGCCTCGCGAGACCCTCGAAGTGCGGTGCGTTGAACTCCTCGGCGCTGAGCATGCAGACGCCGCGGCGCTCGAGTGCCTGGCTGAACTTGTCACGCAGAGTGTTCAGCGTGATGGGATCGAGGCCGCCGAACGGCGACGACACGGCGGACTTCTCGTCCTGGCTGCCGAGCGGGTTCACCGCGGAGCCGATGAGGTGCTTGGTGTTGCTGAGGAAGGCCTGCTCGGTCTTCGAGCCCTTCGCGAGCTGCGCGCGCTTGGCGACGCCGGCGTCGACCTCGGCCTGACCGCCGAATCCGATGTCGCCGTTCACGCCCTTCGCCCCGATGATCGCCCGGACCGCCGCGAGGCGCTGCGCCGCGGACTTGCCGGCGACCGCTGCCGCGGGGTTGAGCTTCGCGACCTGCTCCGACGGATCGACGCCGGAGAGACGCTTGGCGATCTCCGCGTCGGTCATGAGACCGATGCGGTGCGCGTCGTCGACGCCCTGGAGGTGCGCGGCGTACTGCCCGGCAACCGCTTCGAGGCGCTTGTCGGCGACGTTCGCCTTGCCGAACGTCTGCTCGAGGTGCTTCCCGTTGACGTAGTCCTCGGGCTTGATGTCGCCGAGGGCGACGAGCACGAGGTCACGCGCCATGCCGGCGTAGGAGTCGAGCGCCGCGCCGTAGACGTACGCCGTCGCCTGGACGACCTCGCCGGTGAGCGGGTCGGCGCCGTCGGGTCCGTACCCGAGCGGAGCGGCGGAGAGCGCCTGCGGAACCCAGCCGAGGAAGCTGTAGCGAAGATCACCGGCGCGGGCCGAGGTGCCCTCGGCGCCGCACGCCTTGTTGTCCGTCTTGTTGACGGGGTTGTGGCACATGACCACGACCGGCTCGCCCTTCGGCGCGGTGCCGTCGAAGTACTTCGCGTGGCAAGTCGCCTTGTCACCACCGCCGAAGCGACGGCACTCGACCTCTTTGGCCGCCGCGACGGCGTCCTTCATCGCGAGGTTCCAGCTGTCGATGAGCGTCTGGTTCGACGGGACGAGCGACTCGGGCATCTCCTTCGCGAGGTGGTACGCGATCGGCTTGACCGTGCGGCCCTCGACCGGGAGGGTGCAGAGCTTCGCGTGCATGTCGCACGACGATGCCGGGCTGGCCGCTCCGCAGAACGCATCGGCGGCCAGCTTGTTGCCGTCGACCCCGCAGAGCCCCTTCTCCTTCTCGGTGTAGTGGCTCTTCGTCCAGATGTTGTGGCGCGCCATCATGCGGTGCCAGTTCGAGTCCGTGACGCCGTACTGACGGTCGTAGCCGTAGCGGTCACGGTTGAACGTGCCGAACATCGAGAACTTGGCGCCGTTGGTCTCGGCAGCCTGGTAGTCGGTGTCCTTCACCTTCATGAACGACTGGCGGACGGTGACGTCCTGGTCGTTGCAGTCCTCGGTGTCGCTACCGGTGTACCAGCCGACGAGGAGGCAGACCGGGAGCGTGCCCCAGCTGAACTGCCACTTCTCGGTCTCCATCATCCACTTCGCGGTGACGTCGAAGTAGCCGTTGCCGAAGTCCTGGACCATCGCGTTCGGGCTCTTCGGGTCCGTCTCCGCGTACTGCACGGAGGTGAACTTGAGACCGTCGAAGATCTCCGCGAAGAAGAACATGTCCGTGTCGGTCACGAGGTTCCGCGTCCAGTCGACGCGGATGTACTCGCGGTCGTACCAGGGGCGGTCCACCGTGTTCTCCACGATGATGTTCTGCTCTTCGCCGCTGCCGGGGTTGTACGCCCGGCGGATGTCGAAGTGCGACGTGATCGGGTACATCGCGACGATGCTGCCGTTCGTCTCCGAGGGCTTCGCGCCCTTGCCGTCGGAGCCCGAGACGAGCTCGTAGCTGCGACGCGCGACGAGGTAGCCTTCCTGGACGTCCCAGCGAACGCGCTTGAGCTCGTCCTGGAGCCCCGGGAACGCGAACGTGTTGGTGCGTCGGGTGTCGACGACCGTCGTCCGCAGGTACCACTCATTCGGCTTCCCGGGGTCGCCGATCAGGTCGGCCTTGCGAACGTAGTTCGTCTGGACCTGAGAAATCGGCTCCTGAGCCTTACCGCAACCTGCTGCGGACACGCCGCCGAACGCGAGCCCGCCGATCGTAGCGGCGAGTCCGAGGCGACCAAACCATCCCTTGCGCATGACGCTCCTCCTACCTGAATCCCTAGAAAATCTTGCCTGCAGCGGGTCGAGGTGAGAGCTCTCCTGGAGCCCCCCGACGTAATGTCGAGGGGCCGCCAGGGAGCTCATCCACTCAGCACCCTTCCCCGCGTCCGCAGGGGCCGAATCCGAGGGCCAGGATGGCCTGGCGCGTGATGTTGATGATCGCGACGTACTGCTTCAACTTCGCAGCGACGACGGCGTTCTTCACGGTGAGCACGGTACCGGTCGGACCGTCGAGCTCGGGCTGGCCGTCGCTGCGGTAGACCACCGTGACGCGACCGGTGACCGCGTCGGTCTTGGTCTTCACGTTGTAGGCCTGGGCGAGGAGACGGTTCGCATGGTCGAGCATGCGAGCGCCGATGCCCTTCTCGACTTCCTGACCGGCGAGCGGCTCGGTGCCGAAGGTCTTCGCCGTCCAGACGATGCCGTCGTTCGGATCGTAGAAGTGGACCTTCTCGTTCTCCGGGATCCACACCGCCTCGTTGCTGCCCTCGATCCAGATGCGCATGCGCTGGACCAACTCCATGTTGGTGTCGATGGGCTGGTAGATCAGCGTGAGGATCAGCGCCGGGGTGATGGTGCGGAGGCCGAGCATCGGGTCGATGAGCTTCGCATCGGCGGGACGGACGATCTTCGAGGAGTCGAGCTCCCAGAGGTTCATCGTGTGGAGCGGGAGGGCGCCGCCGGGGGTGCCTTCGCTCGGAACGACGTACGGCGCCAGCGTGTCGAAGTCCTGCGCGAACGCACCACCGACGAGACGATCGAACGCCTGCGGGAGGGACGAGCGGAAGGAGAACATCACGTTGCGTCCGTCGAGGAACGTCTCGCGAGCGACGGTCGAGAGCGGGGGACGCGAGTCGGTCAGACCGATCGCGGCCAGCGGCTTCTCGGCGTAGGAGCCGACGCGATTGAGGAACGCCTGGTACTCGTACTTGTGCGAGGTGTCGTACGAGTTGTCGATGTACCGCGCATCGACGCCACCGACGATGAACTCGCCCTTCTGACCTGCCGCCTCGGGCACGCCGTAGATCGTGTTCTTGTAGTCGGGGAGGTTCTGGGCGACGTACCCACCCGGCTGCGGACGGAGCAGCGCGCGCTGCATCGTGTCGAACAGCATGGTCATCGCCAGCGCCTGGCCGCGCTCGTCTTCGCTCGTGAAGGCCGCCGGGTCGAACGTACCGCCACCGGTCGAGCGCACGGTGTCGTTGATCGACGACCAGGCGAGGAGGTGGAAGCGGTCGTAGACGCGGTTGTAGAGGTTGTCCTCGACGCTGAACGGGTTGTACTCACGGTTCCCACGACGCCAGAACATCGTGAGGTAGTAGTAC
>JBKJQC010000406.1:0-5632 GCA_046593995.1 Polyangiales bacterium | reverse complement strand
GGCGCGAAGGACACGGGAACCGCGACCGACACGGCGACGCCGCCGAGCGAGACCGGCGCCGTCGATCCCGGGCCGCCGCCCTCGGATCCGCCCGTCAGCGGGATGGTGCTCGCGTCGAACCTCGCGATCACCGAAGTCGCCTTCTTCCAGGGTGTGAAGGTGCCTGTCGCGAAGGACGGCGCGCGCGTCGCGACCCGCGTCGCGCCCGTGATCGCCGGACGCGAGGCGCTCGTGCGCGTGTTCGTGACCCCGAAGACCGGCTGGTCCGCGCACGAGGTCGTCGGCGAGCTGAAGCTCGTCTCGCCGAGCGGGTCGTTCAACTACTCCGCGACCGCGACGCCGACGGCCGCCTCGACCGATGCGACGCTCGGCTCCTCGATCAACTTCAACGTGCCGGCCGGTGCGATCGCTCCCGACACGAAGTACTCGGTGTCCCTCTGGGACAAGACGACGACCGCGAACGGCGACGCGCGCTACCCGGCGACGGGCGAGGAGACGCTCGACGCGAAGAGCACTGGTGCAGCGCTCAAGATCGTCATCGTTCCCGTGCAGTACGACGCCGATGGCAGCGGCCGGCTCCCGGACGTCAGCGCCGCGCAGATCGAGCTCTATCGCAAGGCCTTCCACGCCATGTACCCCGCGAGGAAGGTCGAGGTGACCGTCCGCGCGCCCTACGCGTACGCCGGCGTCGTGGCGCCGACCGGCTCGGGATTCAGCGCGCTCCTGCAGTCGGTGGTGAAGCTCCGTTCGACGGACGGTGCGTCGAAGGACACCTACTATTACGGCGCGTTCGCCGGGAAGACGTCGTTCTCCACCTGGTGCGGCTCCGGTGGCTGCGTGACCGGTCTCTGCGGGCTCCTCACGTACCCCACGGACTCGACGGGGCGCGCGTGCATCGGCATCGGGTACACCGGCGCATCGAGCGCCAACACGGCGGCCCACGAGATCGGGCACGCCCACGGTCGCGGACACGCACCGTGCGGTGGCGTCTCCGACTACGACAGCAAGTTCCCCTACGCCGGCGGCACGATCGGCACCTGGGGCTATGACGTCGTGAACAAGAAGCTGATCGATCCGAAGGTCGGCAAGGACTTCATGAGCTATTGCTCGCCGGAGTGGATCAGCGACTACACGTTCAACGCGCTCGCCACGCGCATGGCGACGATCGCCGGCAGTCCGTACGTGTTCAACGCGGCGGGTCCTGCGGAGTATCGCTTCGTCGACGTCGGCGCGGACGGGGCGCTCACCTGGGGCGAGACCGTGACGCTCGCGGAGCCGCCGATGGCGGAGCCGCACACGGTGACGTGGGAAGGTGACGACGGCACCGTGCTCGGATCGGCGACCGGCCAGTACTACCCGTACGACGACATGCCGGGCGGGTACATGCTCGTTCCGTACGAGACGCCTGCGAGCGCGACGGTGGCGAACGTCTCCGGCCTGCCGCCGCGGGTCCACCCCAAGCTGACCATCCTGCGCTGACGCTCCCGAGCCGACGGGTGGCCGTGCACCCGCGCCGCAAGTTTGCGCCGCGGCGGACGCGGGTCACGGAACGGAGCGAGGACGCATCGCGAGCGGTACACTGCGTGGCCTCTTCGCCTCGCCGAAAGGTGGCCCTTCGATGCGCTTGCTTCGCTGTACCCTGCTGCTCTGTTGTTGGATCGCTCCGACCGTCGCCGCGTGCGCGGCCGCCAAGTCCGACGACTCCGCGGTCACGCCTGCGATCACCGACGACAGCGGCACGAGCGGTGACGACGCCACGCCCCCGATCTCGACCAATGGCCTCGAGCTGACCAAGGGGCTGCCGATCGCCGAGATCGCAATCTTCCAGGGGCCGAAGGTCGCCGTGATGCGCGACTTCGCGAAGGTCGGCTCGAGATCGGCGCCGGTGGTCTCGGGTCGTCCCGGGATGCTGCGCGTGTACGTGACGCCCGACGCGGACTTCGGCTCACGCGAGGTCGTCGCGACGCTGACGCTCGTCACGGGCGGCGCGACGAAGACGCTCACCGAGAAGAAGACGATCGGCGCCGCGTCGTCGGACGCGGATCTCGCGAGCACGTTCAACTTCCCGCTCGCGCTCGACGCGGTGACGGTGGACTCGACCTACTCCGTGAGCCTCAAGACAGCGCCGGGGCAGGCCGCGGCCGGCGCGAGCGACAAGGCGCTGTACCCCGCCGGTGGGACGCCCGAAGCGCTCGACGCGAAGAGCACCGGGCAGGTCCTCACGGTGATGATCGCGCCGGTGAGGTACGACGCGGATGGCAGCGGTCGCCTCCCGGACACGAGCGAGGCGCAGCTCGAACGATATCGGAAGCGCTTCCAGCAGCTCTATCCGGCGCGTAGCGTCGAGATCTCGGTCCGTTCGCAGCCCATTCCGTGGGCGACGACGATCGGGCCGACCGATGCGAACGCGTTCAGCGCGTTGCTCAACAAGATGATCCAGACGCGCCAGGCGGACGGTGCGCCCAAGGGTACGTACTACTTCGGCGCGTTCGCTCCGGGCGCGAGCTTCGCGCTCTGGTGCGGTGGGGGTTGCCTCGCGGGTCTCTCTCCGCTCGCCACGCGCGAGAGCGACACCTGGAGCGCGGCGAGCGTGGGCCTCGGCTTCACCGGCGACGAGTCGACCGGCGTCGCGACCCACGAGGTCGGACACGGCCACGGACGCAAACACGCGCCCTGTCAGGTCCAAGACGCTGACAGCGCGTATCCAACCGGCACCGCGTATTCCGGGGCGAAGATCGGGCCCTGGTCGTGGGACGTCGAGAACAAGGCGCTCAAGAACCCCGCCCCGACGAGCACGCGTGACGTCCCCAAGGACTTCATGGGCTACTGCAAGCCCGAGTGGGTGAGCGACTACACCTTCGGCGCTCTCGCGACCCGAATGGCGTACGTCTACGCCGGCGCCTACGAGTTCCGCGCGCCCGCGACGACCTACCAGTTGGTCTCCGTCGACGCCGGCGGCGCGTTGCACTGGGGCGAATCGGTCTTCACCGACGCGCCGTCGTACGGCGAGGAGCACGAGGTCCGGCTCGAGCTCGACACCGGCGCGACGTCGCTCGTCGAGGGGCACTACTACCCGTACGACCACATCCCCGGTGGCCTCTTGGTGGTCCCGGTCGGCACCGTGAAGTACCGCAGGCTCGCGGTTCGCGATCTGGTGCCCGGTGTCGTCTCGAGCCTCGCCCGACTCCCCGCCCACTGACGGCGCACGCCATCTGCTCACGCGCGGCGCCATTCGACTAGGATCCGCGCGATGAGCCTCCCCGTCCTCGCGCCGCTCCTCGAGAAGCGGCGCGCCGAGCTCGAGACGTGCGCGTTCTGTCCGAAGCTGTCTCGTGCCGTCTGCCCGGTTTCGAACGCGGACGGCCGTGAGACGACGACCCCCTGGGGGAAGATGAGCTCCGCGTATCTCCTCGCGCGCGGCGGGGTCGAGCTCACGCCGGAGCAGGCGTGGCCGCCGTGGGCGTGCACGGGTTGCTTCGCCTGTCGCGAGGCCTGCGATCTGAAGAACGACGTCGCGGGCACGCTCCTCGACGCGCGCGCCGAGCTGATGAGCGCCGGGGTCGCCCCGGAGCCGGCGAAGCGCGTCGTCGCACGTCATGGCGAGCGCACGAGCGACGCGGACCGCGGGCTCGACGGAGCGATCGAGCGCGCGCGTGCGCGAGGGGCCGTGGTCGACGCGCACGCGCCGGTGAAGCTCCTCGTCGGTTGCTTCGCGTGTCGCATGGGCGGCAACGGGCGCGACGGGCGCGACGGCGAGGACGATCCGCCGGCGGATGCGATCGTCGCGACGTCGCGGCTCGTCGGCGGAGCGATCGACGTCGTCCACGGGTGCTGCGGGGCGCCGCTCCGCAATGCCGGTGATCGCGAGGGCTTCGTCCGCGCGGCGAAGGAGCTCGCTGCGACGGTCGAGAAGGCCACTCTGTTCGTCGTCGCGGACTCGGGCTGCGCCCACGCGATCGCGAAGCGGTATCGCGACGTCGAAGTGTCGGTCTCTGCCGAGATCCTGCACCTCGTCGAGCTCGCCGCGCGTGAGCTCCCGCGGCTCCGTCGGCTGCCGATCGAAGGGACCGTCCGCTACCACGACGCGTGTCACCTCGGGCGCGGGCTCGGTGTCTACGACGCGCCTCGGACGGTGCTGTCCGCGATCCTCGGACGGGCGCCGGAGGAGTTCGCGCGCAGCCGCGAGGCCGCGACGTGCGCGGGTGGCGGCGGCCTCGTGCCGATCACCTCGCGCGCGACGGCCGATGCCATCGCGGACGAGCGACTCACCCAACACGACGCCCTCGGCGGTGGCGCGGTCGCGACGACGTGCGGATCGAGCCGCAAGCTGATGTCGCGCGGCGGCACGCGCGTCTACGATCTGACGACGCTGATCGCGCGCGCGCTCGAGCCGGATCCGCCGCGTTGATGCCGGAGCCGCTCGAACGTGCTCTCGGACGTGCTCTCGGACGTGGAGGACGGCCGCTCGCGCGTCGCGTCCTCGCCTCCTTCGCGGTCGTGGTGATCGCGTTCGCAGCGACCGTCTTCGCGGGCCTCTACGCGCAGCGCCGTGCGGCGCAGGACGTCGAGGATCTCAGCTTCGGTTACCTCCCGCTCGAGACCGCGCTCGCGCGCACGCTCGCGACCCAGTGGGGTGTGCCCGCGGTCATCGAGCGGATGCTCGACGACGCGCGTGCCGCGTCGACCACGAAGGACTGGCTGCAGACGCTCGGGCGGTCCCGGCCGGCGGTCCTCGCGGAGGCGCGACGGGCGGCGCTCCAACGGCTCGGCGAGTCGGCCGACGAGGTGACCCGCAATTTCGGGCGCGACGTCGCGCACGAGCTCGACGCCATCGAGCGCGAGATGAACGACGCGGCGCGCACCCTGCCCGATCTGTTCGGCGCATTCGAAGCCGGGGACAAGGCGCGCGCGGCGACGCTGGTCCGTTCGGCGTCGGCGCGAGAGCGCGCGATCGCGGAGCGGCTCGACGGCCTGGCGCAGAGAATCAGAGCGCAGCGCGACGCGCTGGTGGCGGCGAGCGCGTCGCGAGATCGCCGCGCGATGGCGCTCTCGGTCGGGCTCGCGCTCGTGTCCCTCATCGTCGCGGCCGTCGGCACCCGCGAGGTGAGCCGTCGTCTGGCGCCGCTCGAGACGTTGACCGGCCGCGCGCAGGCGATCGCGTCGGGGGACCGTTCGCCGCTCCCGCGTGGGTTGATCGAGGGACCGCGCGACGAGATCCGGCAGCTCGCCGTCGCGTTCGGCGCCATGGTCGAGGGCGTCGCCTCGCGCGACGCGGATCTCCTTCGTCTGCGAAGGCGTCAGGAGGACATCGTCAACCACCTGCGCGCCGCGGTCGTGGCCCTGCGCGCCGACGGCACCGTCGAGACGGCGAACCCTGCCGCGCAGACGCTGCTCGGCGTGCGCGAGGGGGATCGCCTCCCGGACGCGAGCGCCGCGCTGTGGAACGTCGTGAAGAACGACGTCTCGCACGCGATCGACATGGGGATCGAGGCGGCCGCACGGACCGCCGTCAACGTCGCGCGCACCGACGGCTCGACGCTGGTGCTCGATCTCGTGGTGGTCTCCATGGCCGGAGAACAGCGGCTCGCGCTGCTCGTCGCCGACGACGTCTCGGAGGCCGCCGACGCGCGCG
>JBKJQC010000359.1:0-14761 GCA_046593995.1 Polyangiales bacterium | reverse complement strand
GCCGCGCGACAAGGAGGTCTACCTCCGCTGGGCCGAGCTCGGCGCCGTCTCGCCGATCATGATGAGCCAGGACGCGTGCTACGCGGTCCCCGACAAGAAGACGAAGTGGACGCTGTGGAGCGACGCCGAGACGACGAAGATCTACGGCGACATGGCGCGCCTGCACACGCGGATGCAGCCCTATTTCCTCACGCTCGCGCGCGAGGCGAACCTGCGCGGCATCCCGCTCATGCGCCACCCCTTCCTCACGCACCCGCGGGAACCGGCCGCATGGAAGGTCGAGGACGCGTTCTTCCTCGGGCCTGCCCTTTACGCATCTCCCGTCGTGAAGCGCGGCCTGCGCGAGAAGACCACGTGGCTCCCCCCCGGTCGCAAGTACGTCGACCTCAGCGACGGCAAGGTCTACGACGGCGGGAAGGATGTGACGGTCTCCGCACCGCTCGAGAAGCTCCCGCTCTTCCTCGTCTCCGGCGAGGTCCTGCCGTTGTGGGACGAGTCGATCGAGACGCTCGCCCCGGCGACGATCGACACCGTCGTGACGCCGGCGAAGGTCGCCGATCGGCTCGACGTGATCGTCGCGCTCGCCAAGGGCCAAGAGGCGAAGCTCGTGCTCCTCGACGGCACCGAGCTCGTCGCGAAGCGCGTGTCCGACGACGGCGGCAACCCGCAGAACCTGACGACCGTGACCGCCGACGAGATCGCCGCATGCTCCGCCTGCACCACGAGCGCAAAGGTCGGCGATGTCGAGCGTGTGCGCGTCACGAGCGAGCTCGCGGCGACGAGCGACCTCACCTTCCGCGACCTACGCCTCACCGCGAAAGGCCCGTCGGCGCGTCGCGTCCGCTGGGACGTCTACTCGCTCTGACGAGCGAGCTCGCTCGTCGAAGCTCTGCGCATCGATTGAACACGGAGGCACGGAGGCACGGAGGTACACAGGATCGAGCGGTCTTCCGATCGCCACGGAGACGCCTCGATCCGTCTTTCGCCTCACGTTTTCAAACATGGAGACGGGGAAAGGGGGAGGGTCGAGAGTGCTGCCGCGTCGCCTGCACAAAGCTGTTGGCCGCTGATCGCAGCGGTCGCGTGATAGCGAAGATCGGCAGACCTCTGGGAGCTCCAGGTTCTCTCCCCGGCTCCCCGGCTCCCTGTTTGTTTCCTCCGTGCCTCCGTGCCTCCGTGTTCAATCCGAGTGTGCGACTCGCGCTCACGACGACGTGAGCGAGGGTCAGGCGAGCGGGGCGGCGGCGAAGAGCGCGTCGGACAGCGAGCCGTGGTGAGCGTCGATGTGGACGCGGGAGCCAAGTCCCTTGGCTTCGCGTTCGAGCGCGGCGCGATCGTCGCGGCGCACGACGACGACGCCGGTCGTGCTGTGCCTCGCGCGCAGCCAGGCGAGCACGGCGATTGCCGCACCGCGCGCGAGACCGAGATCCGTGATCACGACGTCGATCGTCTCGGTCGCGAGGCGCTCGACGGCGCACTGCACCCGCGAGCATACGGTGATGTCGTACCCCTCGACCTCGGTGCGCAAGCGCGCGAGGAGCGCGGGATCGTCGGCGACGACCAGCAGGCGCAGGCCCTTGATCAGGGGATTCGGTGAGACTGTCATGGCACCTCCGGTGGGGGGGGGTCGGCCTCTTTTCCGAGGCGCAGTGGCTCGAGAGCCGAGGGAGTGGTAAGTGATTACTTTACACTTCTCGCCGCTCCTCGCCACGGGAATCGGGAGGTCTTCTCACGATGCATTTCGGAACCACTCTTCGCCTCCTCCGCGTCGACGCGGGCATCAGCCTGCGTGGGCTCGCGCATCGCGTCGGCGTGTCGAGCACGTATCTGAGCCGAGTCGAGAACGGCGTCGATCCCGCGCCGACGCCCGAGCGGCTCACGGCGATCGCGGACGCGCTCGATGTGTCGCCGACGCTGCTCCTCGACGTGGCGCATCAAGTCGGCCCCGTGGTGACCGAGTATCTCGAGCGCGTGCCGACCGCGAACGCGCTCTTCCTCGACATCGCGCGCCGCGACCTCGGCGCGCAGGACATCGCGAAGCTCCGCGCGTACCTCGATCGCGAGTTCCCCGATCGCAGCGCTGCTCCGCCGGCGACGTCCCTCCACGATCTGCTCGCGCCCGAGCGCGTGCTGCTCCGGTTCCGTGGCGACTTCGCAGCCATCGTGACGGCAGCTGCTGCGCGCTTGGTCCCGGGTGCAGCGGCGCGCACGACCCTCGCGGCGCGGATCCGCGAGCGCGAGGCCGAGTCGCCGACCGCGCTCGGCGACGGGCTCGCCGTGCCGCACGCGATCGTCCCCGGTGCTGCGGCGAGCGCGGTGCTCGTCACGACCGCCGATCCACTCCGTCACGAGACGCCTGACGGGGTGCCGCTCCGCGTGATCGTCGTCCTCGTGAGCGGCGAAGGCGGGCATGCACACCTCGAGCGGCTCGCGCACGTCGCGCAGCTCGCGAGCCACGGTCTGATCGAAACGCTCACCAAGGCGCGGACGACCCACGAAGCGCTCGGCGTCGTGGCGACCGTTCACGAGAAGAATGGGCACGAGACACGACAAGGTCGCCCGCGTCGGGCGAAGAAGGGTTGAGCACACCATGAGCGAGCAAGATCGAGACTCCCTGATGTCACTGACCGCGCGCTGCTCGTCGTGCGGGCTGTCGCTCTCGCGGCACGAGTTCTGCGACGCCTGCAATCGCCCGCGCGCGTGCAGTGCAACGCCCGCTCCGCCCGCGATCGCGAGCGAGCCCTGCGCCGAGTGCACGGCGCCTCACTAGGCGTGAGCACGAGCGTCGTCGAGCAGCACGCAGCACACGTGCGTGAGGGAGCGCGCCTGTTCGACGAGCAGGCCTACTTCGAAGCACACGAGGTCTGGGAGGAGCGCTGGCGCGTCGTCGACGGCGAAGAGCGCCGCGTCCTCCAGGGCTTGATCCAGATCGCCGCCGCGCTGCACAAGCTGTTGGTGATGGAGTCCCCCGCCCCGGCGTCGCGCCTGTTCGCGCGGGGGCTCGCGAAGCTCGGTGACGTGGAAACGCTCCAGGGTCTCGACCTCGTGGCGTTCCGTGAGCGCGTCCGGGTGTGCGCGGATCTCCTCGACGCGGGCCGCTTCGATCGCGCCGCGATCCCACGTTTCTCGTCCCGATGACTGCGAGGGTTCTGCCCCTCGACCTCCGCCCCTCGACCTCCGCGAGCTGCGCCGGCAGTGTGGGGCAGCGAGCGATGAACGTCCTGTTCCTGTCCCCGAGCTTCCCGCCGCAGTACTGGCTGTTCTGTGCGGCGCTGCGCGCGCGCGGCGTGAGCGTCGTCGCGATCGGCGAGACGCCGTACTCCGAGCTCCGCCGCGAGCTCCGTGACGCGCTGAAGGAGTACGTCTTCGTTCCCGACATGCAGAGCCATGGCGACGTGCACCGTGCGACCGCGCATCTCGTCGCCCGCCACGGCCGCATCGATCGCGTCGCGTCGCACAACGAGCACTGGCTCCCGCTCGAGGCGCGGCTCCGAGACGACTTCGGGATCGAGGGCATGGGCGTCGAGCAGACGACGCTGCAGCGGAGCAAGCGCGGCATGGCGACGTTGTTCGCGGCCGCCGGGATCCCGCACCCCGTGGAGGAGCTGGTGGAGAGCCTCGAGCAGGTGCGCCGCTTCGCCGCAGATCATGGTCTCCCGCTGATCTTCAAGCCGGACGTCGGCGTCGGCGCGGCCCGCACGTACAGGGCCAACGAAGGCCCCGACCTCGAGCGCATTCTCGCGGAGCCGCTCGACGGCTACATCGTCCAACCGTTCGTCGCCGGTGCGATCACGACTTACGACGGCCTCGTCGATCGCGACGGACGGATCGTGTTCGCGACCTCCCATCGCTACGACCGCGGCATGATGGAGGTCCTCACCGGCTCCCTCGACGGGTACTACTGGTCACGACGCGACCTTCCGCAGGCGCTCGAGGACATCGGCCAACGCGCCGTCACCGCGTTCGGGCTCCGCGAGCGCTTCTTCCACGCCGAGTTCTTCGAGCTCCCCGGTGAGTCGGGCCCGGCCTATCGCGCGCTCGAGATGAACCTGCGCCCGCCGGGTGGCTTCACCACGGATCTGATGAACTTCGCGTGCGACATCGACGTCTACGCGCTGTGGGCGGACATCGTCGTCGGACGCGACGTGAGCGACTTCGCGTACACGCGGAAGTATCATGCGGCGCACGCGGGACGACGGAACGATCGCCGCTACGCGATCCCCCACGACAGTCTGCAGAGCGGCCTCGGCGAGACGTTGGTCCTCCACCAGGCGGTTCCCGCCGTGTTCGCGACGAGCATGGGCGACGTCATGTACCTCCTCCGGAACGAGGACGAGGCGACGCTGCTTGCCGCGATCGCACGCGTCCAGATGCGCGCCTGATCAGCCGAGGAGGAACGGCAGCGCGTCCACGAATCGTCTCCGCCAGTCGGCCTCGCAGTGCTCCCCGGCTTCGTCGACGACGAGCCGCAGGGCGTCGCCGTAGCCGAGCGCGCGCAGGTGCTCGGCGAACCGCGGGACCTCGCCGCCGTAGTCGAGCACCGTGTCCCCGCTCTCGAAGCGCTCCTTCGCTCCGACGTCGAGGTAGAGCCGCAGAGGTCGCGGCGTCGTCTCGTTCCACACCCCGAAGAGCGCGTCACCACCCCACATCGTCGTCGGCGAGAACGCGGCGATCCTGCGGAAGCTCTGCGGGTGACGCGCGCCGAGGTAGAGCGCCATCAGTCCGCCGAGGCTCGAGCCCGCGATGACGCGTGCATCCGGCGATGCGATCGTCGGGTAGCGCGCGTCGACGAACGCGGTCGCCTCGTCGGCGACGAACGCTGCGTAGGCCGTGCCACGCGGCCGCGCGTCGGAGGTCGCGTCCGGCCAGGGGGAGTCGTCTCCGATGCGCTCGACGCCGCGATGGTCGATGCCCACGGCGATGAAGGGCGCGCCGCCACTCGCGATCCACGCGTCGAGCGCGACGTCGACGCCCCAGCTCGGTGACACCTCGGCGTCGGCGTCGAACACGTTCTGCCCGTCGTGCAGGTAGATCACCGGGAGCCGTCGGGCGCTCGTCGGCGCATACACCCGCAGCGTGCGTTGGAACCCCTCGCGCGAGACGACGCGGTGGAGGTCGATCACGGGCAGAGCCTCCAGAGAGACTTGGTCGCGCGGCAACGCCGCACCTTTACGTACAGGTGCGCCGAGCTACTGTCCATCCACCGTCATCCCCGCCCGTCGACGTGCTCGACGAACGAGCAATCGGGTGCTCGTTGCCCGCTTGTCGCTCGACGCACGGCTCGATACGACCAAGGGCATGCATCGCTCCTTCCTTCTCGCATTCGTGATCGTCTCCGCGTGCTCGTCCGAGGTCTCGCCGGCTCCGGCGACGGACGCCGCAGTCGACTCGGGGGTGGCGGCAGACACCGCAACGTCCACCGACACCGCGAGGCCCACCGACACCGCGACGTCCACCGACACCGCGACGTCCATCGACACGAGCGCCGACGCAGGCTCGCTCGCCGAGTGCGATCTCGTCGCGCAGAACTGTCCGAGCGGACAGCGGTGCGTCGAGACGCGCGTCGGCACCGAATGCGGGAGCAAGTGCTTCGGGGACAAGCCGGGCACGGGGATGCAGGGCGCGACGTGCGCGACGCCCGACGACTGCGCCAAGGGCTTCGCGTGCATCAAGGTCGGCGACGCCGGCTATCAGTGCGCGCGCTACTGCGATGGTGTCGTCATGTGCGCGTCGGGGAGCACCTGTCAGAAGCTGAGCAACTGCAGCATCGGCGCGTGGCCCGGCCGCATGTGTTACTGAGTCGAGGGTGACCCACTACCGCAGCTGCAACCTCTGCGAGGCCATGTGCGGCGTGCGCATCGAGGTCGACGGCGGACGCGTCTCGACGATCCGCGGCGACGAGGAGGATCCGCTGAGCCGCGGGTACATCTGCCCGAAGGCGATGGCGCTGAAGGATCTCCACGAGGATCCGGATCGCCTGCGAACACCGATGCGGCGGACCGCGAACGGCTGGGAGCCGATGGGCTGGGACGAGGCGCTCGACGAGGTCGCGCGCCGTCTGCACGAGCTGCAAGCGGCCCATGGGCGCGACTGCGTCGCGGTCTACCAAGGGAACCCGAACGTCCACAACACCGGCGCCATGCTCTTCGGGCCCGCGTTCCTCCGCACGCTCCGCACGAAGAGCCGGTTCTCGGCGACGTCGGTCGATCAGCTGCCGCACATGCTCGCGTCGTTCCTCATGCTCGGCCACCAGCTCCTCTTGCCCGTGCCGGACATCGATCGGACGCGCTACTTCCTCGTGCTCGGCGCCAACCCGCTCGCGTCGAACGGGAGCCTGATGTCGGCGCCTGGGATGCGCGATCGCATCGCGGCGCTGCGGGCGCGCGGTGGAAAGATGGTGGTCGTCGATCCGCGCCGCACCGAGACGGCGGACGTCGCGGACGAGCACCTCTTCGTGAAGCCGGGTAGCGACGCGCTCTTCCTCCTCGCGCTCCTCCACGTCGTGATCGCAGAGCGAGGCGGCACGCCGCTCGGGCGCCTCGCGCCGTTCACGGTCGGGTTCGACGTCCTGCGCGACGCCGTCCGCGAGTGGACGCCGGAGCGCGTCGCGCCGCACACCGGCATCGACGCCGACACGATCACGCGCCTCGCCCGCGCCTTCTCGCGCTCGGAGTCGGCGGTCTGCTACGGGCGGGTCGGCACGTCGACGCAGGCCTTCGGCGCGCTCTGTCAGTGGCTGATCAACGCGCTCAACATCGTGACCGGCAACTTCGACCGACCCGGCGGCGCGATGTTCCCCCTCCCCGCGGTGGACGTCGTCGGTCTACCGAAGGGGTTCGCGGCCGGTCGCGGCGGCTTCGATCGCTTCCGCTCGCGCGTGCGCGGGCTCCCCGAGTTCGGCGGCGAGCTGCCGGTGGCCGTGCTCGCCGAGGAGATCCTCACCGAAGGCGAAGGGAAGCTCCGGGCGCTCGTGACGATCGCGGGCAACCCCGTGCTCTCGACACCGAACGGCACGCGGCTCGACGAGGCGCTCTCGAAGCTCGACTTCATGGTGGCGATCGATCCCTACCTGAACGAGACGACGCGCCATGCGCACATCATCCTGCCGCCGCCGTCGCCGCTCGAGCGCGCGCACTACGACGTGATCTTCCACCTCTTCGCGGTGCGCAACACCGCGCGCTACGCGCCGGCGCTCTTCGATCCCGGACCGGATGCACGCCACGACTGGCAGATCCTGCTCGGTCTCACGACGCGCCTCGAGCAGCTCGCGGCGCGCGGTCCGCGCGAGAAGCTCGCCGCGACGATCAAGGGCCGCGCCCTCGCCGCGATGGGCCCCGAAGGGCTGCTCGAGATCGCGCTCCTCGCCGGCAAGTACGGCAAGCGCCCGTTCCGCGCCGGCGTCGACCTGAAGACGCTCCGCGCGAGCCCGCACGGGATCGATCTCGGCGCGCTCGAGCCTGCGCTGCCCCTGCGCCTGCAGAACCGCGAGAAGCGGATCGATCTCGCCCCGCAGAAGCTGGTCGCCGATCTCGCGCGGCTGCGCGCATCGCTCACGGATGCGGTGAACGGACACGCGTCGCTCGTGCTGATCGGACGACGGCACCTTCGCGACAACAACTCGTGGATGCACAACTCCGAGCGGCTCGTGAAGGGACGGTCGCGCTGTACGTTGCTGGTCCACCCCGAGGACGCGCTCCGCCTCGGGCTCTCCGATGGCGCTGACGTGATGGTCCGCTCGCGCGTCGGCGAAGTGCGCGTGCCGGTGGCGGTGAGCGACGAGATGATGCGCGGGGTCGTGAGCCTCCCGCACGGCTACGGCCACGGTCGCGCAGGCGTGAAGCTCTCGATCGCCACGCAACACGCCGGCGTGAGCGTGAACGATCTCACCGACGAGCAAGCGGTCGACGCGCTGTGTGGCAACGCTGCGTTCAGCGGTGTGCCGGTCGACGTACGTCCTGCATGACGACGTCCGTCACAGGTGCCAGGACACCTCGTACAGACGCACGTTACCTTGTTCCTTGCCGCGGATGCGCGGGTGTTTGCCGAAGGCCATGACCATGCCCTCGAAGACGCCGACGGCGTACTCGAAGGGCCCGGCGGCGTCGGTGACCTCGAGGAGCACGCGCCGTCCGTCGAGGCGCTTCGCCGAGGCCGTCGGTCCGCGGGCGAGCATGCGGAACACCTCGGGGTAGTGGAGGAGCGCGGTCGCGGGCTCGTTCAGCAGGCTCATGGTGACGCGGCCGACCATCGTCGACGCATAGCTCGTGACCTCGTCGCGCGCGTAGCGTCGCCAGGCTTCGCGGCCGCCTTGCTGCGGATGAGTCGCGCGCGCGGCGGCATCGAAGACGCGCCAGTAGTCCGAGAGCGGGTACTCGTGGAACGGCTGGTACCAGGGCCGCCCCACGACGAGCGCCGGCGGATCACGGAGCTTCGGGACGATGGCGTCCCATTCGTCGCGGAGAGGCGCCACGCAGCGACCGAAGAACAGGCCGCGCACACGAAACTCGTCCGGCACGCGCGCGAACATTGCGTCGGCATCGAAGTCGCCCCTCCGCGGAACGGAAGGGACGAACTCCTGCGCGGAGTCCCACTCGCCGGGGGGGCTCGTCACCACGCGATGGCAGCATGGTCGACGACCCATGGTCTACGGTGACCAGGCGTCCGCCGGCGCTTCCGCGCGGGGGGTGGTCTCGGCGGCAGAGGACGAGTAGCGTCCGCGGCAACCGACGTGAAGCCGATTACGTACAAGGATTCCGGGGTCGACATCGATGCGGGGGACGCACTGGTCGAGCGCATCAAGCCGCTCGCGGCGCGCACCCGAATCCCCGAGGTCATGTCGGACGTCGGCGGCTTCGCCGGGATGTGTCGCGTCCCGACCGGGATCGACGAGCCGATCCTCGTGAGCGGAACGGACGGCGTCGGCACCAAGCTGAAGCTCGCGTTCGCGCTCGATGCGCACGACGGCATCGGACAGGACCTCGTCGGGATGTGCGTGAACGACATCCTGACGTGCGGCGCGCGCCCGCTCTTCTTCCTCGACTACTTCGCGACGGGAAAGCTCGCGCTCGAGACGGCGACGCGCGTGGTCGCGGGGATCGCGAAAGCCTGCGAGATCTCGGGCTGCGCGCTCCTCGGCGGAGAGACGGCGGAGATGCCGGGCATGTACGCGGACGGCGAGTACGATCTCGCCGGCTTCGCGGTCGGCGTGGTGGCGCGGGCGAAGATCGTCGACGGGAAGAGCACCCGCGCCGGCGACGTCGTCATCGGCCTCCCTTCGTCCGGCTTGCACTCGAACGGCTACTCGCTCGCGCGTCGCGTGGTCGATGCGCGCGGCCTCGATCTGAAGGCGAACGTCGCCGAGCTCGGCATGTCGCTCGGGGATGCGCTGATGGTGCCGACGCGGCTCTACGCGAAGGCGTCGCGCGCGCTCACCGAGTCGGAGCTCACGGTCAAGGCCATGAGCCACATCACCGGCGGCGGCCTGCCGGGTAACCTCCCGCGCGTGCTCCCGGAAGGGCTCGGCGTGCGGCTCGATCTCGCCTCGTTCCCGCGGCCGTCCGTGTTCGACGTGCTCGCGAAGGAAGGACCGATCGACGAGAGCGAGCTGCGCCGCACGTTCAACCTCGGCCTGGGCTACGTCGTCGTGGTCGCGAAGGACGACGTGGATCGCGCGCTCGCGCTGCTCCGCGATGCGGGCGAGACACCGTACGTCGTCGGCGAGATCACGACGGTGGATCCGGCGACGGAGTTCGAGGCGCGGGTGGTGTTCGAGAACGAGCCCAGGCGCGCCGGGGCCTGACCGATGTCGCTCGACCTCGTCGTCCTGGTCTCGGGCTCCGGGACGAACCTCCAGGCGCTCCTCGACGCGATCGCGGAGCGTCGCCTCGACGCGCGAATCCGTCTCGTGCTCTCGAACGTCGCGGGCGTGAAGGCGCTCGCGCGCGCCGAGAAGGCGGGCGTGCCGACGCTGGTCGTCCCCCACAAGGAGTACCCGAATCGTGCCGCGTTCGACGCGAAGCTCGTCGAGGTGGTGCGCGAAGCCGCGCCGGAGGGCTACGTCGTGCTCGCGGGGTTCATGCGCATCCTTACCGCGACGTTCCTCGACGCGTTCCCGCGGCGCGTGATCAACATCCATCCTTCGCTCCTGCCTGCGTTCCCCGGCGTCGACGCGCAGAAGCAGGCCTTCGAGAAGCGCGTGTGCATCACGGGTTGCACGGTGCACTTCGTCGACGCCGGCACCGACACCGGGCCGATCCTCGCGCAGGGCGCGGTTCCCGTGCTCGAGGGGGACGATCGCGACGCGCTCGCTGCGCGCATCCTCGTGCAGGAGCATCGCGTGCTCCCCGCCGTGCTGCAGTGGATCTCCGAAGGGCGACTGCGCTTCGACGACGCCGGGCATCCGCGCTTCGAGGGCGTGGTACCAGTCCTCGGCGTCGGCTGACGTGCCATCACCGTGAAAGTAGAGCGTCAGCGCTCGCTGCGCTCCCGGATTTCCCACGCCGCCTTCGCGCCGCTGCCGACCTTGTAGAACAAGAACCCGCCGAGCGCGGCGTAGAACACGACGACGAAGATCGAGAGCGGATCCAGCCCGAGCCGCAGCACCGCAGGCAGGATCGACACGATGATCACGACGACCGCGACCGCGTGCGCGACCAGCGACGCGCGACGCATCGCGAGCCAGCAGAGGAACGCGGCGAGCGCGATGGTGCCCCACACCTCGGCGGGGCCGCCGCTCTTCGCGAGGAGCCAGGTCTCGGCCGTCGCGACGAACGCGATCCCGAGGAACCAGGCGGCAGCGCTCTTCACACGCACCCATGGGTCAGCGCGGGTACCGGGGACCGGCTGATCGCCGACCCACATGAAGAGCCTGCCCGCGGCGACGACCCGCAAGAGCCGGCCGTCCGGCAGATCGAGGAACACGCCTTCGCGCAGCGACTCGACACGCGTGTCGGCGACGGTCACGCCGTCGACCTTGATGCGCATGCGGCGGTAACCATCGAGGTAGTCCACCTCGATGCGCGGCGGACCTCCGCGCTCGAGCGGGTACCACACGACATGCACGCCGCGGAGCATAGTCGGCAGGCCGCTCGCCGGTAGCCGTCCGAAGCGGGACAGCGGGCGTGCTAGGGTCCGCACGGTCGTGTCGCTGCGATACTTCGACGTCGTCGTCCTCGGGATGCGCCTCGGTGCGCTCGCGTGCGCCGCGCTGCTCGCACGCCGCGACTTCCGTGTCCTGGTCCTCGGCGACGGCCATCGCCCCTCGACGTATCGACTCGACGGCGTCCCGCTCCGGCGAAGGGCGTTCGCGCACGTCTCCGCCCCCTCGCCCGCCTACCGCCGCGTCCTCGCGGAGCTCGCGCAATCGCAGGCGTTCCGGCGACGGCTGCGTCCGCTCGATCCGATGTTCCAGATCCTCGGACGCGAGCTGCGCCTCGACGTCCCGCCCGACGCCGCGCTCTTCGCCCGCGAGCTCGATCGTGAGCTCCCTGGCACGCGCGGGCCTATCGAGGAGCTCTACGGCACACTCAGTCGCTGGAACGCGAGCGTCGACGAGATCCTCCAGCACGACGCCGTGTGGCCGCCCGGGAATTTCTGGGAGCGTCGCGAGACCGGACGTCTGCGCGAGCTCCTCCCCGAGGTGTCGGAGGTGTTCGCGATCGACGCCGAGTACCGGCGCGTCGTCGAGCTCGGGGCACGCTTCGCATCTCACGTCGCGAGCGACGCTCGAGATCCGCTACCGCCGCTCGCGACGGCGCGTCTGCACGGGGCTTGGTCGCGGGGGCCCCTCGAGCTGCCGGGCGACGAGGACGAGCTCGTGGCCTCGTTCATCGAGCGCATCAAGGCGCACGGAGGCGACGTCCGCGTCGACGAGCGCTGCGAAGCGATCGTCCAGAAGCGCGGTCGCGTGCGTGGCGTGCTCCTCGAGTCCGACGGCGAGGAGACGGGGTGTGGCTTCGTCATCGGCGATCGTCCTGGCCCGTCGCTGCTCGGTCGGGTGCGCGATTTGTCGCTCGATCGGTACGATCCCCACGCAGCGACGCGGGTCGCGCGGCGTCGCTTCGTCGTGTCGCTGGTCGTGCGCACCGA
Organism: Polyangiales bacterium; assembly: GCA_046593995.1. GTDB lineage: Bacteria > Myxococcota_A > Polyangia > Polyangiales > JADJMO01 > JALHOE01. Next base: position 2,674 of record JBKJQC010000359.1, on the reverse strand, counting down.
GCTCTCCCCGGCCCCGCTCGCGCGTCATGTCTTCCTCAGGCCGCTCCGCCAAGGGGGGCTCGACGTGCACCTCCATCGCGCGAGCTTCACCCAATCGGCGGCCGGTCCGCTCGGCGGCACCGACCCTGGGCTCGCGGCGCTCTCCGCCGAGCTCTTCGTGTGCGAAGCGCTCCTCGACGACGTGTGGATGCCGTCCGGGTTCGCGGGGAGCGATCTCCGCGCGCGCGAGGCCGTGCTCGCGACCGTGCGCGATCATTTCCCGTTCCTCGATCGCCACGCGCTGATCATCGACTCGCCGCACGATGGTGGTCCGATCCTCTCACGCATCGGGCAGACCGACGGCGAGCTCCGCGCGCTCCCGCGGACGAGCGTGCGCGCGAGCGGCGGTGCCGTACAAGCCGAGCTCGCCGACGCGCAGTATCACCGCGCCGACGACGCCTATGCGACCATCGGCGGGGAACCGCTCCGCACCCCGGTCGTTCACCTGTTGACCGTCGCACCCACGGTGATGCCTGCGATCGGCGTGGAAGGAGAGCTGCTCGCGGCGTGGGGGGCCGCGCGCCTGGTCACGCGGACCGACCGGAAGCGCGAGAAGATGCGGCGCGAGATGTGGTCGAAGATCGAGATCTGAGAAGAGAGATCGGGCACGGGTCAGAACGAGAGAGCGGGCTCAGTGCTTTGCGGGGAGGAGGGTCGGCCAGGAGCGGCCGGTGGCGAGCTGCTTTCTGCGCTTCGACTCCCACGCGGTGAGCGCCGGAGCGACGACGGACGCCGTGATGGCGAGAGCGAGGCCGGCGACGACGTCGATCAGCCAGTGCCATCGCAGGTAGAGGGTCGCGGCGACGATGTTCGCCGCGGCGAACGCGACGATCGGCCACGTGTAGCGGAACGGCAGGCGCGCGCGGTGGCGGAAGGAGAAGAGCGCGAGGAACGTCGGAGCCGCCGTGTGCAGCGAAGGGAAGATGTCCTTCTGCGCACCGCCCGCGTCGACGGTGCGGATCATGAGGTCGTAGATCGGGCCGTGCGGCAGCGCGTTCTGGAACGCGAGCGCCTTGACCGGGCCGAAGCCGGGCACCACGAGGTAGGTGGCCTGCGCGACGCAGAACAGACCGAGCAGACCGAGACCGAGCTCGGGGAGGAGCTCGTGATCGCGCGCGAGCATGGGCAGGAGGTGCAGGGCGACGATCGCGAAGTACGCGAGGTAGAACGCGGACAGCCACTCGGTCGCGAACGGCGTGACGAAGCGGTCGAGGTAGGCCGACGGCTCGACGCCGAACAGCGCGAGATCGAGGCGGTGGAGCGCGCCGTCGACGACCCGACCGCGCGCGAGCGGCGCGACCTCCACGAGATCACGGAGGACGAAGTACGACGCCTGGACGTTCCCGTAGATCACGAGCCGATGCACTACCGAAGACGCGGGCGTGTTGCTCGTACGGGCCCACGTCACCGCCGCGACGTGCGCCACGAGCATCGTCGAGAGGCACGCGATGCAGCGGAGGCGCGCTTCTCCCGAGCCGAGCACCGCCGACGCGAGGAGCACGAGCAGATACGTCAGGAGCACCCACTCGTAGAGCGCCGCCGAGCGCACGACATGCGCGGCGATCGAGAGGAACGCGGGACCGCCGAGCTGCCGACGCGGATGTTCGACGAACATGGTTCCCAACATGGCCCTCGCTGCGGAGGGGGCCATGAGCAGGCATTCGCCTGGGCGTAGTCAGTTCTTCGGAACCGAGCGTGGGCACACATCTTGGCGGCGCGTAGACTCGAGGGGCGCGTCGCATCTTCGCCCTCTCGTTGCTCACCTTGGTAACCGGTTGTTCGAGCTCGGAGCCCACCGCCGCCGAAGACGGCATGGACGACGGCGGAAGCGACGGCGGAAATGACGCGAAGGCCAGCGCGGACGAAGGCACGGACATCGCGAGCGACGACACCCCTTCCGCAGACACCGCTCCCACCGACACGGCACTCACCGACGCGAACGCGAACGACGCAAGGGCGACGGAGACTGGGCGCACCGACGTCGCCGTCGACGTGTCGACCGCCGATACGTCACCCGCGGCGCCCGGTCTCCGTCTCGTCGGGCGCTTCGAGGGGATGAAGTTCGCGTGGTCGGGGAGCGCAGTGCACGCCCGCTTCTCCGGCACGGGCGCAAAGCTGCGCATCCGAGGCAGCGCGCAGCAGTTCGCCGTGATCGTGGACGGCAAGCCTCCGACGGTCTTGAAGACGACGAGCGCGAACGAGACGTACACGCTCGCGAGCGCGCTCCCCCTCGGCACTCACGACGTCACGATCTGGCGCCGGACCGAGGCGTTCTTCGGCGAGAGCGAGCTCCTCGGCGTCGACGTCGACGGCGGTCAGCTCCTCGCGCCGCCGCCCACGCCCGCGCGACGCATCGAAGTCGTCGGCGACTCGATCACGGCCGGCTACGGCAACGAGGGTGCGAGCCAGAGCTGCCCCTTCACCGCCGACACCGAGGATCACTACCGCACCTACGCGGCGATCGCGTCGCGCAACCTCGGCGCCGATCTGCACGCGATCGCGTGGTCCGGCATCGGCATGTACCGGAACTACGGCGGCGAGACGACCGGCACGATGCCCGAGCGGTATCCGCGCGCGCTGCCCGAGAAATCGACCAGCGCGTGGAGCTTCGCGTCGTTTACGCCGCACGTCGTGG
>JBKJQC010000837.1:0-4097 GCA_046593995.1 Polyangiales bacterium | reverse complement strand
GTGGTGGCGAAGGGGCGATGCGGAATCTTGAAGTCGTCGTAGAGGCCGTCGTTGCGCCAGGCGGCGCGATTGTCGTACTTCTTCGGGTGCTTCCACACCGGCATGTGGTTGTAGTCGGCGTGCTGGTGCGGATCGATCAGCCCCGGGTAGACCACGCCGTCCGCGCAGACGACCTGCGCCGCGGCGGCGTTCGGATCGGCGCTGCAGTCGTCGCCCGCGCACGCGATCTTGCCGGTCTCCGTGGAGAACAGGACCTCGCCGTCGCAATACACGGTCGCGGGCGAGACGATCGTCCCCTTCAGGCGGACGAACTTGTTCGTACCCGCCGACGGCGTGCACGCCTTGAACGTCGGCGCGCAGCTCGCGGTCACGGGCGGGGAGGTGTCGGTGCTCGAGTCGCCTGCTGCCGAATCGTTGACGGATCCGTCGCCGCCCATGGCTCCGTCGCCGCCGGTCGCGGTGTCCACCCCTCCATCCCCGGTCGACCCGTCGTCTCCCGGTAGGCTCGTCGACTCGGACGAGCAGGCGAAGGAGAGCAGCGTGAGCGAGGTGAGGAAGGCTAGGCGGCGCATGAGGAAGGGCCGCAGTCTAGTCGCCGCGCGCTCCGTCGCCAGGCCGGGTCATCCGCACCGCACCGCGTCGTGGCGCGTCCCGAGTTGCGTCAGGTCGTCGGGGAGCGAGGCGGTACCGCAGGCATTCCGTCGGCGGGCGTGAGCAACATGGCCGTCCGCGACTGCCGCTCGAAGACCACGGTGACGCATTCGCCCACGCCGCTCACGCGAGCTGCGGCGCCTTCGGCATATCCGCGTTCGCCGCCGCGATGTCCGTGGGGGCACGTCGGATCAGGCTGCGCGACGATCCACGCGCCATCGGGTTCCCGAGAGCATGCACACCCGCAGACTGCCGCCGCCATCGCGCGTTTTGGACGCGCGAATCGCCGCGGCGTTCCGACGGTGTCACATCAACTGGTTTTCGGACGTGATCGACCGCTGGAGGCCGCGGCGGACCGGCGTGACCGCGATGTGCAGCGCGTCGTCGACCTCGTTCAGGGAGGCGCTGATGCCGGGGCTCGTCGTCGCACGAGCACAGCCGTCGTCGTAGAAGCGCACGAGCAGCCAGTTGCCGTCCGGCCAGGTCCACATGCGGTGTGGAACTCCCTCGTCACCGAGGGGGCTGTCGACTTCCGAGTCGTAGGGAGAGGCAGCGAGGACGACGACCTTCACGATCCTAGGGTACGGCGGAGTCGCCAGTTTGCCTAAGGGCATTCGCGCGCGGACGTGATGAGGGTCGATTTTCGCAGTGCGTCTCGAGCTGAAGACGCGCTGCGTTTCGTCTTCGTAGATCCGCCGGGCTCGACCGACCCGATGACCTCGGAACGGCACGACCGTACGACGCGGATTGCTCCCCACGAGCGCACAGTTCGCCGTCAAGTCGACGGTACGCGCTTCGCAGTCCTGGCGGTCAAGGCCTCACCCACGGCGCCGCTCTCTCGCGGTGGAAGCACGTGGATCCCTGCAGAGAGCCTGACGAAAGGGTTCACGCACATGAAGTCCATCCTCGGCCATGCACTCGTCCTCGCCACCGTCCTTGCCGTTCCTGCCGTGATGGCAGACGAGACGAAGACGAAGAGCACGAGCACGACCACGACGACCAGCGACCCGGCCGTCCACCATGACGCCACGGGGACCACGACCGGAACCTCGACGGAAGGTGCCACGACCACCACCTCGACGGACGGCACCACGACGGAAGGGGTGAAAGAGACCACCACCACGCAGAGCACGACCACCGCACCGGTCGAGGATCCGTGGTACGGCGCCAAGCCCCCGCGTGCCTACGGTGGCGGTCCGACGACCACGACCTCGACGACGACCCACACGAGCGGCGTCGCGCACGATGATGCGCTGGTGATCGCGCACAAGGAGGACGACGACCGCCCGCGTGTGAAGAGCGGCATCGGGTTCAACGTCTTCGGCGCGGCCGGCGCGCGCGACTCTGCGCGGCTCGGGCTCGGCGCTCGTATCGAGTTCGTCATGCCGTTCGGCCTGACGCTCGGCGGTAGCTACACCCAGCACTGGGAGGCCGAGGGGGGACGCACCGGGGTCCGCCCGTTGCTTGGAGAAGTGGGTGTGGCGCTCCCGGTGGCGAAGAGGCTCGAGCTCCGTCCGATGGTCGGTCTCGGCTACGCCTTCGTGTCCAGCTCCGGCTCGAACGACGCGACCGCGGTGAACGACAGCACGACGACCACGAACGCGACCGTGCGGACCTCGGGGTTCGACATCGCTCCGGGGGCGAAGATCAGCTACCTCGCGGGCAACGTCATCGAGCTCTACACGCTGCCCAAGTACCACTTCATCAGCGGCAACAACTTCGCGGGTGTCGAGCTGGGTGCGGGCGCGCGCTTCTGAGCGTGTCCTCCGCGTCCTCCCACTGATAGTCCGCGGGATCGAGGGTGCAATGCAGCAGCAAGAACGTCCATCGCTCATGAACATGCGCCGTGAGGCGCGACGTCTCGACATCGCCACCTCGGTCCCGCCGCACGTCCTCGCGCCGCTGGTAGCCGACGTCGCAAAGCGCCACGCCGACGACGCGATCGTCATCATCGACGCGGCCGAGCGGCCCTCCATCGCGCCCAGCGATCTGTCCTCGGCTCTGGTCGCCATCGTCCGTCGTGACGTCCTGAGCCAAGCGCTCGGCGGCACGGTGAACGCGCTCTCGATCCAACGCGACGGGCACGTGCCGTTCGTGGTCATCGACCGCTACGGAACGACCGTCGTCTTCATCGAGGTCGGCCCCGCGATCACTTCGCCCGGCGGTAGCGCGTAAACCGAGCGGGCCAACGGTCGACGGCTCACGGTCCGAGAGGATCGTGGGCCGTCATTTTTTTTGGCGGCGCGCGCGGACACGCGGGCGGCAGGCGTTGCTTCCGCGCGAAGGTCAGTCGTCGGGCCAAGCTCGCCGCGCCTTGAGCGCGTCGCGCAACGCCGCAAGTCGTAGCTCGTCGAGCCGCTCGACGTGCGCGCGGCGATCCACGTCGAGCGCGATGCCGAGCACCTCGCAGAGATCGTACACCGACGCGCGGAGACCCTCGGTCAGCCCTTCCGCGCGTCCCTCCGCGCGACCGAGCTTCTCGGCGAGCGAGAGGGCGCCGCGCGCGTCCTGCTCCGCGATGCGCGCGCGGTCGTAGGCTTCCCATTCCTCTTCGCTGAAGCCTGCGGTGCGCGCCGCCTCGAGCGCCTTCCGCGGCACCGCGCTCCTGAGCGTCGTCGGAACGGCGTCGAGCGTCTCTGCGTTGCGGAAGAACCACGCCCACTCTTCCAGCACGCCTTCCGGGAGTCGATCTTGGGGGAGCTTCGGGAGCTCGACGAAGACGTAGCGCACCTGCGAGAGCCCGAGCCTTCCCCCGTGCTCCTGCATGCGCCAGCGGCTCACGAGCGGAACGGGCGGCTCGTCCTCTCGTGCGTCGAAGAGCACGAAGTCGCAGATCGACACCGCCACGACGTCGTCGAGGGTGGGGTACGAGGCGCCTCGACCGAGCTGGCTCACGTACGCCTTGCTCGCGTTGTAGACGACGCGCTTCTCGAACCCCTCGACGTTGAGCACCTGCATCTCCACGACGTACGACGTGCCGGTGGCGTCGCGGCACTTCACGTCGACGATGGAGTGCTTCATCTCGGCGACGCGCGGGCGCTGCTCCTCGCGGAGGAAGACGAGATCGACGATGCGGTGCGCGTCGTCGAGCCCGAGGAGCGCGTCGAGCAAGCCAATCAAGAGATCCCTGTGCTCTTCGGTGCCGAAGAGCCGCCTGAACACGAAGTCGGTCTTCGGATCGGCGAAGACGGGGCGCATGACCGCTGAGAAGTTAGCACGCGCGCTCGGAGCGGGCCGCCATCAGTCCTCATCCGATATCCGAACGGCATTGGTCCCCAGGCTGGCCTATCCTCGACAGCGTTGCAGCCCGCAGCGAGCTTCGCCGGCAATGCGCGCTACGAGATCCTGCGTCGGGTCGGCGCGGGTGGTGGCGGCGTGGTGTACGAGGCGTTCGACCGCGAGCGTAACGCGCGCGTCGCGCTCAAGACGCTCGCGCACCTCGATCC